>JBAVGD010000040.1:0-11295 GCA_049684635.1 Solirubrobacterales bacterium
CAGCTACGCCAACCGGCCGGAGGTGCGGACGGCGCTGCATGGACGCGGCGAGCAGATCACGCGCAACAGCGAAACGCTGGGCACAGAAATCCTCGCCACCGCGGTGCCCGTGCTGGAGCACGGGCGAACCAACGGCGCGGTGCGCGTCACGCAGAGCGTCGCGGCTGTGAACCGGGCGGTCCGCACCTCGATCGTCGATCTCGGGGCGCTGGCCGGCATCGTCCTCTTGCTCGGACTGGCGGCCGGCGCCCTGATCGCCCGCCAGATCGCCATGCCGATCCGCCGCCTTGACGCCGCCGCGCGGCGGGTGGCGGGAGGTGACCTCGATACGGCGGTGGCCGTAGAGGGCAGCTCCGAGCAGCGCTCGCTGGCAAGAACCTTCAACGAGATGACCCAGCGGATCAGGCGTCTGCTTCGGGTGCAGCAGGACTTCGTTGCCGACGCCTCCCACCAGCTGCGCACGCCGCTGACGGGCCTTCGATTGCGGCTTGAAAACCTCGCGGACAAGGTTCGAGGCGGCGGCGGGCAGACAGCCGACGAGCTGGACGCGGCGATGCGGGAGATCGATCGGCTCTCGCAAATAGTCGACGAGCTGCTTGTCCTCAGCCGCGCCGGCGAGCACGAGCTTCCGGGCGAGCGGATCGACCTTGGCGACGCGGTGGTGCGGGCGGCAGAGCGCTGGCGCGACACCGCACGCGAGCCGGGGATCGCACTCGAGATCAGGAGGCGCGACGGGAATGCGGCGGGGGCTTGGTGCTCCCGATCCGACCTCGACCGTTCGATCGATGCGCTGGTCGAGAACGCGCTCCGCTATTCGCCCCGTAATTCGACCGTGCAGATCGTCGCCGGACGGGGCCGGATTGAGATCCTCGATGAGGGCCCCGGGCTGGAGCGCGGCGAGGAGGAGACCGTATTCGAGCGCTTCAGTCGTGGCAGCGCCGGCCGCCACGGTCCCAGCGGGACTGGCCTTGGCCTTCCGATCGCCCGCGAGCTGACGCGGCAGTGGGGTGGCGACGTCACGCTCGTCAACCGAGACGATGGTGGCCTCTGTGCTGTCATAGAGGTCCCCGAGGTCCCCGAATGAGGTCTTCGACGACCCTCAAATGGATTGGTCTGGCGCTGCTCGGGATCGCGATTGCCGCTGGAATCTCGATCGCGGCCAGTCGCCTGGCCAGCCGGCAGATCGGGCTTGCCTCAGAACCAATCTCCGCCGGCGATGCCCTGGCGCCCGCCGCTCAGCCCCGCAGCGTCCACCCGAGCAGGCCCCGCCACCGGCATCGCCCCACAACGACCCCGGCGGTAACGACTCCACCCACCACGACGATCGCCCCACCCCCGACGCCGGAAGTGCCGGAAACCGTCGCCCCCGAACCCCAGCCCGAAGAACCAAGCCACACCGGCAGTGGGGACGGAGAGCATGGGGGTGGAGGTGGAGGCGGGGGCGGCCACGCCGACGACTAAGGGCCTATCCCGATAGGGAAATCGCACCCCTGGCTACAGGATAGGTTCTAAAGCTGATGCTCAGTCGTCGAACTCGCTGCCGGTGAGCCCGCCGGCACCGCTGGCGCGGGTGACGATGGGGGGTCGGGTGCTCGAGCCGGCGGAACGCACCGCAACCGGCTGGTTGAGGGTCGCGCCACTGGCGCTGGTTACGAGGGCGGCGGAGCCGGACCCCCCGGCCACTTGCTGGCCGGCAGCTGGAACTCCGTGGTTCGTGCCGAGCGCGACGCCGCCCAGTGCGCCAAGGCTGAGCACCGTTGTGGCTGCCGCGATCTTCGCTCTTCGGTTTGCCATGAATCGCTCCTTGAATTCGGACGATTCATTCTGCGCCGGGGCGGGCAAGGAAACCTCCAAGCGGAGGTCAAGAATTGGTCAAGCCGCGGCTCAGCCGGGATTCGCCGCCAGGGCGCGCTCAACCGCGGCCACGACGTGCGCGGCATCGATTCCCGCCGCGGCCAGCAGCTCCTCCGGCGGGCCGCTGCCGGGACGCCCCGAGACGGCGAGGCGAACCAGCGGCGCGCTCGCCCCCGCTTCCGCCAGCACGGCCGCGACGGTCTCGCCGATCCCGCCCTCCGGCCAGTGGTCCTCGACCGTGACCAGTGCCCGCGTCTCCGCCGCCGCCTTCAGCAGCGTGTCGGCGTCGACCGGCTTGACCGAGTAGAGGTCGATGACCCGCGCCGCGACGCCCTGCCCGGCGAGCTGCTCCGCCGCGGCGAGGCATTCGTGCAGTGTGATCCCGGCGCCGATCAGCGTGACCTCGTCATCCGCGCCGGAGCGCAGCGTGCGGCTGCCGCCGATCTCAAAGCTCTCGCCCGGCTCGTAGAGCACCGGAGTCGCGCCGCGGGTCGTGCGCATGTAGCTGATGCCGCGGTGCCGCCGCATCGCGTCAACCAGCTCCACCGTCTGGTTCCCGTCACAGGGGTAGAGCACGACGCTGCCGAAGACGGCGCGCAGCGAGGCGATGTCCTCG
The DNA here is from genome assembly GCA_049684635.1 of Solirubrobacterales bacterium. Lineage (GTDB taxonomy): Bacteria > Actinomycetota > Thermoleophilia > Solirubrobacterales > 70-9 > VRUE01. The sequence goes on from JBAVGD010000040.1 coordinate 2,471, forward strand.
AGCGCCATCTGCGAGGGGCCGTCGGCGCCGATCGAGACGCCGACATGGGAGCCGCAGAGCTTTAGGTCGGCGTCGGAGATGGCCGCCATGCGGACGAAGTCGTAGCCGCGACTGAGGAAGGCGCCGAAGGTCGAGGCGAAGGGCTTCCAGCCCCGCACCTGCATGCCGACCGCCGCCGCCACCATCTGCTGCTCGGCGATGAACATCTCGAAGAAGCGGTCGGGGTGCTTCGCCGCGAAGCGCTCCGCGTAGGTCGAGTTGCCGACCTCGGCGTCGAGTGCCACGACCCGGTCATCGAGCGAGGCGATCCAGCTCAGCGCGTCGCCGTAGGCCCCGCGGGTCGCAACCTTGGCGCCGACCTCGTAGGACGGCCTCTCCACCTGCGCGCCGGCCACCTCGAAGGGCACCGCCTCCGGTGGCGACTGCACGTCGACCCGCAGCGATCGCTCGCCGCCGAGCTCCTCGACCGCGGCCTCGGGGTCGGCGAGCGGCTTGCCGTGCCAGCCCGGCTCGTCCTCGACCGCCGCTACGCCGGCACCCTTCTTGGTGCGGGCGAAGATCACGGCGGGGAGGTCGGACTCCAGCGCCTGCGCGTAGGCCGCGTCGATCGCCTCGACGTCGTGGCCGTCGATCTCCTGCACGTCCCAGCCGCATGCCCGGGCCCGCGCCGCCAGGCCGGCGGTGTCCCACTCGTGCATGGTCGGGCCGCGCTGGCCGAACCGGTTGACGTCGACGATCGCGATCAGGTTGTCGAGGCGGTTGTGACCGGCGTGCTCGAAGGCCTCCCACATCGACCCCTCCGCCAACTCGGAGTCGCCGCACAGCACCCAGACCCGCAGCGGCGAGGACTCGAGGCGGGCGGCGGCGAGCGCGATGCCGACGGCGATCGGCAGGCCCTGGCCGAGCGAGCCGGTGGCGACGTCGACCCAGGGGATCTCCGGCGTCGGGTGACCCTGCAGGCGCGAGCCGAACTTGCGGAAGCTCAGCAGCTCCTCGTCGTCGATCGCCCCGGCCATCTTGTAGAGGCCGTAGAGCAGTGGCGAGGCATGGCCCTTGGAGAACACGAGGTGGTCGTTGGCCCGGTGCTCGGGGGAGGAGAAGTCGTAGCGCAGGTAGCGCGCGAAGAGCACCGCCATCAGGTCGGCGGCGGACATCGAGGAGGTCGGGTGGCCGGAGCCGGCCGCGGCGCAGGCGCGAACCGAGTCGACGCGGAGCTGCTGAGCCAGCTCCCGCAGCTGCTCAGAGCTCGCGGTCCGCTCGGGGATTACCTGGGAAGAGGGCATGAGGAGGCGACTTTATCTGCGGTCCGACGACGACGCCGGCATCCGGCGCGAAGCTATCCGATCGCGACCATTCGCTCGATCGGAATTCGCGCTCGCTCCGCGATTTCGTCGGGCACGCTGACCTCGAACTTCATGTCGCGCAGCGCGTCGCGCAGCTTCGGCAGCGTGATCATCTTCATGTATTTGCAGACGGCCATTCGGTTGGCCTCGATCAGCGTCACTTCGGGAGCTGCTTGCATCAGCGGGTACAGCATCCCGTTCTCGGTCGCGACGATGAACTCGCCGTCGGGCTTCTGCTTGACGTAGTCGAGCATCTGCCCGGTGGAGAGCATGTGCACGCCCTCGGGATCGACGTCTCCAGCGGCAACGAACTCCATCACCTGGGTCACGCAGCCGCACTCCGGATGGACGAGGAACTCGGCGTTGGGATGCGCAGCCCGCTGCGCGGTGATGTCGCCGGGGCGGATCCCGGCATGGACGTGGCACTCGCCTGGCCAAACGTGCATCGAGTGGCCGGTCTCGCGCTCGACGTAGGAGCCGAGCCACATGTCCGGCCCAAAGAGGATCTCGGTGTCGGGCCCGTGCTCGCGCAGGATGTGTTCGACGACTTTGACCGCGTTCGAAGACGTGCAGCAGCAGTCGGTCTCGGCCTTCACCTCCGCCGAGGTGTTGACGTACATCACGACGACGGCGTCGGAGCTGTGCCGGGACTTCCAGTTGCGCAGCTCGCTCGCCGTGATCGAGTCCGCCAGCGAGCAACCGGCATCGAGGTCAGGGATCAGAACCGTCTTGTCGGGTGAGAGGATCGATGCCGTCTCGGCCATGAAGTGGACACCACAGAAGGCGATCACCGACGCATCCGACGCGGCGGCCTTGCGCGAGAGCCCCAACGAGTCCCCGGTGTAGTCCGCGACCTCCTGGACCTCGGGCACCTGGTAATTGTGGGCGAGGACCACGGCGTCGCGGTCGGCTGCCAGCTCACGCACCTCGCGCGAGATCTGCTCGATCTCCTCGGGCGAGAGGTTGAGCGTCGGAACCGGCTCGTTGATCGTCGGTAGCTCTCTCATGACACTGCCTCAAGAGGCCCTGACGGGCCTCGAGGGCCGGATGTTCGCTGGCATGGCTTGCGCCTAAGTCCAGTCGAATGAACTGATCGCGAGTTTACTCTCTCCCGATGCCTGAGCTGCCTGAGGTTGAGATCACCGCGCGGCGGCTGGATGCCGCATTGAGGGGAACCGGGGTTGAAGCGGCGGTGGCCCCCGGAATGAATGTGATGAAGACCTTCGAGCCGCCACTCGAAGCGCTCGCGGGCCGCGAGATCAGCGCTGTGCGGCGCATCGGAAAGATGCCGGTCGTCGAGTTCAGCGACCTCGCGCTGCTGATCCACCTGATGTCGGCGGGGCGGCTGCGGGTTTTTGACAAGCGAGCCTCACCGAAAGACCGCGCCTCACGGCTGCTGATCCGCCTGCCGGATGGACGGGAGCTACGACTGCGCGAGTTCGGGACCAAGCAGCGAGCCTGGGCGAAGCTGCTCCCCCCTGAGGCCGTCGCCGAAGACGAGATGGTCGCGACGCTTGGGCCAGAGGCTTGGCCCCCTCCGCCACTCGATGCGTTCGCGGAGCTGATCGACCAGCCCCGGCATCTACACCCGCTCCTGCGCGACCAGCGGACAATCGCCGGGATAGGCCGCTCCTGGGTCGACGAGATCCTCTGGGAGGCACGACTTTCGCCCTTCAAGAAGGGGTCGGAGCTGGACGCCGATGAGGTCGAGCGCTTGCACGCCGCCCTCCGTGTGCTCGGCGACGCCATCGAGCATTACGAGACCGTGATTGGCCAGGACTTACCCGACAAGCTGCCGATGCCCTTGCGGGTCCACAAGCAAGAGGGCAAACCCTGCCCCCGCTGCGGCACAACCCTCGAGGCCGTCTTCTTCTCCGAGCACCAGACCAACTACTGCCCCGACGAGCAAACCGGCGGCCGCGTGTTGAAAGACCGCCGCCTCTCCCGGCTACTCAAGTAGCTGCCAGCGGACCGATTTCGTTCCATATATAGACACGTTTTCGGCCCATCGACAGCCGGCTGCAGGCGGTGTCCCGGTGGCGGAGATTCGTCAGGCCGGCTCGATCAGCATGCTGAAGTCGAGGCTAGGTGCAGAGTGGGTGAGAGCCCCGACCGAGATGAAGTCAACGCCGGTTTCCGCAACCGCGCGAACCGTCTCGAGGGTGACGCCACCCGATGCCTCAAGAGCGGATGCCGCGCCGGACTGACACATGTCGTCGCGCAGCTTGACCGCCATGCGCAGAGTCTCGAGATCCATGTTGTCGAGCAACAGGCGATCGGCGCCGGCACCCAGCGCTCTGGCCACCTCCTCGAGGGTCCGGCACTCGACCTCGACAGCAAGATCCGGATCAGCGTCGCGGGCACCCTGAACCGCCTTGCCGAGCCCCCCGGCCAGGGCGATGTGGTTCTCCTTGATCAGGATCGCGTCGTAGAGGCCCATGCGGTGGTTGACACCGCCGCCGGCAAGCACAGCCGCCTTCTCCAGCTGGCGCAGGCCGGGGGTCGTCTTGCGCGTGTCGAGGATGCGGGCATCGGTGCCGGCAATAGCCTCAACGAAGCGGGCGGTCAACGTCGCGATCCCTGAGAGATGACCAAGGAAGTTGAGCGCCGTGCGCTCTGCGACAAGCAACGCACGCGCCGGACCCGCCGCGCGGAGAACCTCGGCCGGCACATCGTCCCTCCACTGGCCCTCGATCGCGAGCTTGTCGACATGCTCGACGCCGCACTGGCGCAGGGTCTCCGCAACCGCCGAGAGACCAAACACGACGCCGGTCTGCTTCTGGGCGATCCGAGCCCGCCCCAGAGCCTCCGCGGGAACCGTCGCCTCCGAGGTCACGTCGCCTTTGCCGATGTCCTCCACAAGCGCACGGTGGACGATCTGGCTCAGCTGCTCGCCGGACTCGGACATCGCCGCAGCCTAGAAGAACGACGCATCCGACTTTCGCCCCCCTCTGGTGGGGCAAAAACCGGATTCGCTCTCGGGCATCTCACATTCCGAGGCGCCGGGACGTTTAATCCCTGACTTGAACGCATCGCCTCCGCGCCAAGCACTGCCTCCGTTCCAGTCCCTGCTCGACGAGCATGCCGCCGACGTGATGGTGGTGCTGCGCGGGGCTGTCGGGCGCGGCGACGCGGAGGATTGCTTCCAGGAGACCTTCCTGGCGGCGCTGCGGGCCTACCCAAAGTTGAACGACGGCAGCAACCTCCGTGGCTGGCTGCTGACGATCGCTCACCGCAAGGCGATCGATCACCATCGCGCCAACGGGCGCCGGGCGCAACCGGTCGGCGATGTGGACGAGGCTGAGATCGGCAAGGTGGCGCGCGAGAACAGCATCTCGGTCGACGATGGGATCTTGGCCGCGGACGGGATCTGGACGATGGTCCAAACGCTGCCGCCAAAGCAGCGGGCCGCCGTGGCGCTGCGCTACGCCTGTGACCTCTCCCACGCCGAGATCGCCGCCGCGCTCGGCTGCTCGCCGGCGGCGGCTCGGCGCAGCCTCCACGAGGGAATGAAGCGACTCAGAAGGGAACTGGCATGAAGGATCATCGACATGGGGAATCCGCGGCCGACCGAACAGTTCATGGAGCGCTTGGGCGCTTTGCGCAGCAAGCCGCCACCGAAGGCCTGCTGGACGTTGCCTACACGACAACCGACTCGCCGTTTGGGCTGCTGCTGGTCGCAACGACGGCGCGCGGCCTGGTCCGAGTCGGTATGCCCACCCAGGACTTCGATGAGTTGCTGGACGAACTGGCCGCGCGCGTCTCGCCGCGGGTGCTCGAGGCGCCGGCGCAGCTGGATGACGTTCGCCGCCAGCTGAACCACTATTTCGAGGGAGAACTGCGGGAGTTTGAGCTGTCGCTGGACTGGGAGCTCACCAAAGGCTTCCGCCGCAAGGTCCTCCGTGCCACCAATCGCATCCCCTACGGCCAGACCCGGAGCTACACGCAGATGGCAAGGAGCGCCGGCAACGAGCGCGCCGTACGAGCAGCCGGCACCGCCCTCGGTTCCAACCCGATCCCGATCGTCGTTCCGTGCCACCGTGTCCTGCGGACCAGCGGCGCCCTCGGCGGCTACGGAGGCGGGCTGCCGATGAAGGAGTCCCTGCTCGAGCTCGAGGGAGCTTTGTAAGCGGGTCGCCGGTCGGGGCCGGAGAGGGCCGCTTCTAAAGGTATGCGGCTCCAAACCCGATCCCTAGAAGGTGGGAAGACAAAGCAACACGGCAGCGCGGACCAAACGAATCGCATGGCTCGTTTCGTTTGCGGTCCCGATGGTTGCGCTGGTGCTCCTCCTCACTATCCGGCCGGCGGCTGCCGCAAACCTGAACGCACCTGTCGCCGGGCCACCGATGGCCCCAGGGGCTGTGGAACTGGCTGAAGCCCCCGAAGACGAAGCGGAAGAATCAGCCGAAGGCGCCGAAGAAGCCTGCGAAGAAGGCGAAGCGGAAGTGGAACTCGAACCTGAAGACGGCGAAGAAGAAGCCGAAGATCAGGAAGAAGAAGTGGAATGCGAACCGGCGGGCAAGAAGAAGCGGTCCCAGCCCCCGGCTGAGTGCATGCTGCGGAGCACCCACGCTCGACTCCTGGCTTACGCACCACGTGACAAGGTCTTGCTGCTGATCCGGTATGAGGCGTTCGGCCCCACGAGCTTCGCGGTGGATTACAACCTCACCGGTCGCGGGGGCCTCAAGCTGGGCGGCTCAAAGCAACGGTTCGCGGGCCGGGGACTGCTGCGCCTGACGCAGAACCTCAGCCGTGGCCAGATGGCCAAGGTTCTGGCGGCGAAGAACCTGACCCTGCGACTCCACATCCCCGCCGCGCCCCGCTCCTGCGACCGCTTCTACACGCGGCACCTGGCCGTCAGCCACGCAACTCCCTCCCGCGTCGTCTGGTCCCAGACTCGATAGGCGCTGCCCGGGCGCTACTGGGCAGACGACGCCGCGGTCTTGTTGAGGTAGTCGCGTATGAAGTCGTCGATGTCGCCGTCGAGGACGCGCTGGGCGTCGCCCGCCTCGTGGCCGGTGCGGTGGTCCTTGACCCGCTGGTCCGGGTGGAGGAAGTAGCTGCGGATCTGCGAGCCCCAGGCGACGTCCTTGACCTCACCGCGCTCCCTGGCAAGGAGTTCTGCTCGCTTCCGCTCCTCCAACTCGATCAGCTTCGAGCGTAGGAGCTGCATCGCAACCGCCTTGTTCTGAGCCTGCGAGCGCTCGTTCTGGCACTGCACTACGACGCCGGTCGGCATGTGGGTGATCCGGACCGCAGAGTCCGTCTTATTGACGTGCTGGCCGCCCGCTCCAGAGGCGCGGTAGGTGTCGATCCGCAGATCGGCATCGTCGATCTCGACGTCGACTCCCTCATCGACCAGCGGCGCAACATCGACCTGGGCAAAGCTCGTATGCCGCCGGGAGGACGAGTCGAATGGGGAGATGCGCACGAGCCGGTGGACTCCGCGCTCCGCCGCGAACAGTCCGTATGCGTTCTCTCCGCGGGCGATGAACGTCGCCGACTTCAGGCCGGCCTCCTCGCCCGGGGATGCCTCCTTCATCTCGACGTCGAACTCGCGCCGCTCGGCCCAGCGCAAGTACATCCGCAGGAGAATTTCGGCCCAGTCCTGCGAATCGGTGCCGCCCGCACCGGCGTGAACCGAAACGACGGCGTCGCCCGCGTCGTACTCGCCGCTGAACAGGCGTGCCTCTTCCAGCTCGGCAAGGCGCCGCTCAACCGAGCCCAGCTGGCTCGCCAACTCAACCGCCATCTCCTCGTCTTCAGCCGCCATCGCGGCCAGCTCCTCGAGATCGCCCGCCTCCGCCTCGAGCTCCCCGAAGACCGTCAGCTTCTGCTGAGCGCGCGCATGAGCCGCCGCAATCCGTGCCGCACCCTGCTGGTCGTCCCAGAAGCCCGGGCGCTGCATTTCCGTCTCGAGCTGCCCGACTTCCTGCTGCAGCGAAGCCGGGTCAAAGGTAGTCCGCGAGCAGCTTCAACTGCTCACGGATCGCGGCGAGGCGCGCCGGCACCGATTCGGTTGAGGTTGCCTCAGCCATGCCGGCAGGTTACCTGGCCCCCACCTCGCGCAGAAATCCCCCCACCCGAAGCGCCTCATCGCGATCGTCGAAGGGACGCCAGCTGCGGATTCGATGGTCGTGCAGCTCGAAGAGCCAGGCCATCTCCTCCTCCCGCGCGAACGACCCGTCCTCCGCCCAGTGCCAGACGCGGCGGATCAGCGCCACGGCCGAGCCGCCGCCGCCCTCGGTATGACCCTCGTAGAGCTGCTCCAGCTCGATCGTCTGCTGCACACCACCCGGTGCCCGTGTCGCCCAGAGGCGCGCTGCCTCCCTACCCTTCCGGAGCCCCTTCATGGAATGCAGTTCAACCTCGGGATCGAGCACAGACACGAACGCGTCCAGATCCCGCTCGTTGAACGAGCGAATGAACTCACGCACCGGATCGCGCGTCAGGGCATCAGTGTCCCTAGGCCCCATGGCACTTCTTGTACTTCTTGCCCGAGCCGCACCAGCAGGGGTCGTTACGGCCGAGTTTCTCGCGCTCTGCCTTGACCACCGTCTCGACGACGTCCGGCGCCGGAGCGCCATTGCCTTCGCCGGAGCCCGGCCCCGTTCCGACTTCCATCGTGGTACCCGCCGTCGACTGCTGAAGTGCGGAGGGCTGCCCTTCCAGCGTTCCGCCGGAGTAATCGAGCGCGACCGGCTGACGGTTGCCGGCCGGTCCGAACGCCGCATCAACCTCGGAGGGAACGAATTCCACCTCAGCCCGGAAGACGAGCTTGCTGAACTCCTCCCAGATCGAGTGCATCAGCTCCTGGAACATCGCAAAGCCTTCGTTTTTGAAGGCGACGATCGGCTCGATCTGGGCGAAGCCCCGCAGGTGAATGCCCTCCCGCAGGTAGTCCATGTCGAAGAGATGTTCGCGCCAGCGGTTGTCGATCACCTGCAGCAGGATCACGCGCTCCAGATGGCGCATGAGCTCCTCGCCGAGTTGCTTTTCGCGCTCGTCGTAGGCTTGCATCGCATCGTCGTCGAGTGCGTCCTTCAGCTTTTCGCGCTCGACCGTCTCAGGACGCATCGACCCGACATCGATGCTGACCGGCCAGATCTGTCGTAACTGCTGCTCGAGCTCCGGCATATCCCAGTCCTCGAGATCGTCTCCGGGGGTGTACATCTCGACGAGTCGCTCGATCACCCCCTCCAGCTCGTCGCGGACCACCTCGGACATGTCGCGACCCTCGAGGATCTCGCGCCGGTATTTGTAGACAACCCGCCGCTGCTCGTTCATCACGTCGTCATATTCGAGCACCCGTTTGCGGATCAGGAAGTTCTGCTCCTCGACCTTCTTCTGCGCGCCCTCGACCGTTTTGGTCAGCATTTTCGCTTCGAGCGGCATCTCATTGCCCTCCTCGTCGACAGGGCCGAGGCGATCGAGAATCTTGTAGATGCGATCGCCCGAGAAGAGGCGGATCACGTCGTCTTC
>JBAVGD010000041.1:0-1662 GCA_049684635.1 Solirubrobacterales bacterium
GTCGATGGACCGACTCGTGCCGTCACGCGATGGCTAGTATCCGACGACCAGGATGCCGAGCAGGGGGAGCTGGAGGCGCCGGCTTTCGTAGATGGCGTCGAGTTCGGAGGTGACGAGCCCGAAGTCCGCGTTGATCCGGGGGATTCGCTTCTTGGTGTCCAGGGAGCGGTACTCGTTGCGGACGGCGATGGCGAGGTAGTCCACGTAGGGCATAACGCAGGCTTCCATCAGGTCCTTGCGCCACAGGTTGTTCGCGGTAGCGCCGCCGGCCTCGACCTCGACTACGGTCTCCCGGCCCGGGGAGTGCTCCTGCTTGGCATCGGCGTGGTAGGACTTCTCGGCCTTGCCGTTCACGCCCCACAGGACAGTCAGCGGCAGCTTCGTGCCCGGCTTTTCCACCGAGTAGCCCGCTTCCTCAAGGCCGGGCCTGACCGTGGCGAGGACCTGATTGCTTTCCAGCCGGGGTGCCGGCGTGCCTGGGGTCTTCGCCCAGGCGTCCCACGCGGCGTAGTGGTCGAGGAAGCCGCGCTCGGCGGCCTCGAAAGCCGTCACGACGGCCAGCAGATGGTCTGGTGGTCGTTGCGAGCGAGGGAAGTACTGCCACTTGATCGAAGACTGCGCCAAGGCCGCTCCCGGCTGGGGTGAGGAGATACCCGCCACAAGATGCACCGCCCCGCGCAGTGCGCTGCTCGCCCCTGCGCCGCGATCAGGGTTACTACGAGGGTACCGGCTGGCGGTCTCAGCTCCCGGCCGCAGCGTCGAACGCTGCCTTGTACGCCCGCGCCTGAGCCGGGGTCAGGAAGTTCGACAACCGTAGGATCGCAGCCCCAGACAGGTAGTCGTACCCATCGCCCAGTGGAGGCGCGAATCTTTGCAGATAGGCAAGACGCCGCGCCGCCGTGGCGACACTGGGGAACACCTCAATGCCGCCGCCGAATTCGATGCCGCCCGGATTGGACGCCGGTTGCCAGCACCAGCCTTGATCGCTGCCGGATCCTGCCACGCAACCTTAGAGATGTACTCGCCCTGGCGGTCGAGGAGGTGATTGGGGTCAGTCGCGGCGCTGTAGACGATAAGTCCCTCGATGTGCAGGCCAGCGGCCTTGAGCCGCCTCGCTAGCGCGGACGCCGAAGGCGTGACCTTCGCGGACGCCGATGGCGCGGCACTTGCCGACACCACAGGGGCTGTCGGGCCGCTAGGGCTCGATGGGCTACCGCATGCCGCGATCACCGATACCAAGAGGGCAGCGACTGCCACAATCGCGACCCAGCCGGGCTCCCGATGGATGTCGCCGGGGCAGGACCTGACCTGGTGTCGGCGCATGCTCGCTCTTCTCGGCTCGGATTGCATCGACCGGGTACCGCGCAAGAGTAACCCCAAGCCAGGGCAGACCGGGGCCTCAGGCCCTCAGCCACAAGGGAGCAGCCACGGTGCCTGGCGGCCTACGCGACGGCATGCGAATATCGGCAATCAGCCTCCGTGGGAGCTACTCCTCGCCTGCGACGCTCGGCCGCCGGTGCGGCCAGCATCGCACCAGCAACGGCTCGACTCGGTGCAGCCCGACTGCGTCCACGTCGAATACAGCGAGTGAGTCCAGGCAGAGCAGCCCGGACTCTGGGTCGGGGTGATCTGCCAGTGCGATGGCCTCGAGCAGGTCCGACA
>JBAVGD010000042.1:0-1917 GCA_049684635.1 Solirubrobacterales bacterium
CGTCCGCCTGATGGACAACGGCGGCACGGCGAACGGCGGCGACGACACTTCCGACGCGCAGACCTTCACCATCACGATCACCGGGGTGAACGACGCGCCGGTACCCCAATCGGCGGAATACACGATCGACGAAGACGGCACGCTGAGCGGCACGCTGCACGCCACGGACGTCGACAGCGACACGCTCGCCTTCCAGCTCGCCATAGCGGCGGGTCAGGGCACGCTCGACCTGGATGCCGACGGCAACTTCACCTACACGCCGAACGCGAACTACTTCGGCGAAGACGGCTTCGCCTTCACGGTCAGCGACGGTCAGGTCACCTCGGATTACGCGACGGTCCTCATCACCATCAACTCGGTGAACGACGGTCCGGTGGCTGCGGAGAACGCCTACCAGGTGACCGAGGACAGGACCTTCAGCGTCTCGCTGCGCGCGCTCGGCGTGCTCGGCGACGACAACGACGTCGATGACGCACAGAGCACCCTGCAGGCGGTGCTGGTGGACGGTCCGGCCCACGGCGTGCTCACGCGCACGCTGGCGGCGGACGGCAGCTGGAACGGCACGTTCTCGTACACGCCGGGCGCCGACTTCGCGGGCAACGACACCTTCACTTACCGCGCGCGCGACCCGCACGGAGCGCTCTCCGACGTGACGACGGTCACGCTGACGGTCCAGAACGTCAACGACGCGCCGGTCGCCACGGACGCTGCGTTCACCACGGACGAAGATCTGCCGCTCGCGCTCGCGCTGCCGGCAACCGACATCGACGGCGACACGCTGACGTTCTCGATCCTGGGCGGTCCTGCGCACGGCAGCCTGGCGGCACAGACCGACGGCACCTACCTCTACACGCCGAATGCTGACTACTACGGCAGCGACCGCTTCACCTTTCAGGCGAAGGACGCGGAGTTGTTCTCGAACACGGCGACCGTGTCGATCACGGTGAACCCGGTGAATGATGCCCCGGTCGCGCAAGACGCCGCGGTGTCGACCAACGAGGACACGCCGCTGGCGATCGTCCTTGCCGCCACCGACATCGACAGCACGGCGCTCACGCTCAGCATCGTCGAGGGTCCGCAGCACGGATCGCTCGCCCTCCTGCAGGGCGCCTACGTGTACACCCCGGACGCCAACTACAACGGCGCCGACGCCTTCACCTACAAGGCGAACGACGGCGCGCTGGATTCGAACGCCGCCGTGGTGTCGATCACGGTGATCGCGGTGAACGACAAGCCCGTGGCCGCCGGCGCCTCGGCCTCGACCAACGAGGACACGCTGCTCGTGGGCGTGCTTGCGGCGAGCGACGTCGACGGCGACACGCTCACCTTCTCGCTCGGCGGGAGCGCGGCGCACGGGCAGGTGGTGGTGAACGCGAACGGCACGTACAGCTACACGCCGAATGCCGATTTCTTCGGCGCCGACAGCTTCACCTTCAAGGCGAACGACGGCAGCGAGGACTCGAACGTCGCGACGGTGACGATCACGGTCAACCCGGTGAACGATGCCCCGGTCGCGCAAGACTCCGCGGTGTCGACCAACGAAGATACGCCGCTGGCGATCGTCCTTGCCGCCACCGACATCGACAGCACGGCGCTCACGCTCAGCGTCGTCGACGGCCCGCTGCACGGATCGCTCGCCCTCCTGCAGGGCGCCTACGTGTACACCCCGAACGCCAACTACAACGGCGCCGACAGCTTCACCTTCAAGGCGAACGACGGCGAGCTCGACTCGAACGTGGCCACGGTGGCGATCACGGTAATCCCGGTAAACGACGCGCCCACAGTCACCGACGCCTCGGCTTCGACCAATGAGGACACACTGCTCGCGGGCGTGCTGGCGGCGAGCGACGTGGACGGCGACACACTGACCTTCTCGCTCGGCGGCGACGCGGCGCACGGGCACGCGGTGGTGAACAC
>JBAVGD010000043.1:0-1516 GCA_049684635.1 Solirubrobacterales bacterium
TGCGGGGACGCGGTCGTGTTCCGCGAGATCGACATCGTCGCGGTCAAGGGGCGCGAGCAGCCCGTCGGACTCTATGAGCCGCTGGGTGCGCCAGGGGAGGTCGCCGGCGACATCTTGAGTGGCCGCGACGCATTCGGCGCCGCATTGCGCGCCTGGAGGGCCGGCTCATTCGAGGCGGCAGCCGTGGCGTTCGAGGCGCTGGCGGGTGCCGATCCTGCCTCGGCACGCTTCGCGGCCCTGGCCCGCGAGTTCGCCGCCGATCCTCCCGCGGACTGGATGGGCATCTCGGTTCTGACCGAGAAGTAGCATCTGGGCTCTTCCGGCGGCAGCCGTGCGCGTGGAAGCCGGGCGAGACTGCCCCGGCGTCAGTCAAATTTGGCGCTCGGCAGAACGGCGATGACACCTCCGGTCCTCGGGACTAACATCCCTGCCCATAAGTCGACCGACGGAGTGCGCACGCGGTGCTGCCTCGGTCGCTCGGACTTAGAGCCGATCCCAGAAGTTTGGATTCACGCTGAAGGGATTGGCCTGGTCAAGCGGCGGAGCATGATGCGGATCATGGCGAGGCGCACGAAGGCGGCGACGGTGCGGGCGTAGCGCTCGAAGTCGCGCGCGAGGCGTCGGTTGCGGCTGATCCACGCGAGCGTGCGCTCCACGATCCAGCGTTTGGGGAGAGCCTCGAAGTGATGGAGATTGGCGCGTTTGACGATCTCGAGCTTCCAGGCCCCAGTGGCGGCGACGGTGGCTTGCATCTTCGGTCCCTGATATCCGCCGTCGCCATAGATCAGCACGATGAAAGGGAACAGGCGGCGCGCACTGCGCAACACGGCGAAGGCACCGTCGCGATCCTGCACGTCGGCGGGATGGACGACGATGCTCAGGAGAAGGCCGAGCGTATCGACGAGGATGTGCCTCTTACGGCCCGTGACCTTCTTGCCCGCATCAAAGCCCTGCGCGTCGAGCGCGGAGCCCCCTTTTGAGCGGCCCTGGCACTCTGGCTGTCGATGATCGCGACCGTCGGGCTCGCCTCGCGCCCCGCAAGCTCGCGCGTCTCGACGTAGAGTGCATGATGGATGCGCTCCAGCGTGCCGTCCCACTCCCACAACATGAAGTAGGAATGCGCCGTGCTTTTCGGCGGCAGGTCCTTCGGCAGCGCCTGCCACTGGCAACCCGTCGAAAGCACGTAGCAGATGGCGTTTAAAACCTCGCGGACGTTCACCTCGCGGCGACGACCGCCGCGCTTAGCCGGTGGAATTGCTGGTTCGATCAGCGCCCATTCACTGTCGCTCAGATCACTAGGATATCGCAGGCCGTGGCGCGCGGCGGCACGGCGATGTTCAGGCTTCCACATCGGGCACCCCTCAGCAACGATTCAGGTACCAGACAAGGAATCACAACCGATTCCCCAGACTCAATAACTTTCTGGATCGGCTCTAAGACTGGCGCTTCTTCCGAGCCGCCGACTCCTTAGCGGCGATCGTTCGCCCGGCCGAAAATCCGCCAACCAGAGATCGGC
>JBAVGD010000044.1:0-10694 GCA_049684635.1 Solirubrobacterales bacterium
AGATAAACCCCCGGTCCAAAGGAAAAGACCGGCTTAACAGGCTGATCTAGCCGTCGATTATGGAAACCCGCAGCCGCTCGCGCTCGGTGTTCGCGCCGTCCGGGCCGAGGAAGGGCAGGGTAATCCAGAACATCAGATCCGGTAGCCGGCTGGGCAGTCTTTCAGCCGCTCCATGCAGAATCTCGCTGTAGAGGAGCTCGTAGATGCCACCGGCCAGGGAAAGCGAGGTGATTCCCGGCAGTTCAACCGCCGTCTCCGCCCGCCCCGTGTCCAGGAAGCCGGTGAACTGACGAAGGGCGGCGTCCCTCCGGGCCAGCGCCCGCGGTCCCGCTGCGAGCACCTCGACGATCGCGAAACGGGCCTCGTCCGGATGCTCAGCAAGGTGGTCGAGCAGCGCCGCTAGGCCGGCTGCCGTTCGCTCGGTCCATGGCGCTCCGGGCCTCGACTCGAAGCCACGTGTCGTGTCGCCGAGAAGGTTGGCGAGCAGGACGTCGTAGGCCGCCAGGAAGCAGTCCTCCTTGCTCCCGAAGAGCTCATAGAACGTCTTTCGCGAGACGCCGGCAACGCCAATCAAATCGACGATGCGTGTTTCCGGGTACCCGCGCTCGGCAACCACCTCGATCATCGCCTGAAGGATCCGCTGTCGCTGAGATTCCGTTATCGCCTCACGCGGCAGTCCGTGGCGGCCCCTCGGCAGGCGCTCGCTCAATTTGGCTGCGCGTCTACTAGATGCCACGCCAAGACTGTAGAGGTTCCGCTACGAGGCTACGCGGCGCGAAGCTTGGGTTCGTCGCCGAGCCAGATCACCTGATCACGCCCGGGCCCGACCCCGACGAGACGGATCGGCACGCCGACGAAGTCGGCGATGAACTTGAGGTACGCACGCGCCTGGGGGGGGAGGTCAGCCTCGCTGCGGCAGGCGCTGAGGTCAGCGTCGAAGCCGGGCAGCTCCTCGTACTCCGCGCTGGCCGAGTGCAGGATCGACTGGTGATACGGGAAGCGGTCGAATATCGCTCCCTCCTTGGAGCGGTAGCGAACCGCCACGCGGAGTGGGTCGATTCCACTCATCACGTCGAGCTTGGTAATCGTCAGCGCGCTCATCGTGTTGAGTCGCACCGCATAGCGAAGGGCGACCAGATCCATCCAGCCGCAGCGTCGCTCGCGCCCGGTTGTCGTCCCGAACTCGTGGCCACGTTCGAGCATGTGGCGACCGACCGCGTCGTCGAGCTCGGTTGGGAAAGGCCCTGCCCCGACCCGGGTCGCGTATGCCTTTGCCACGCCCCACACCTCGTCGATATCGCTGGGCCCTACGCCGGCGCCGACGCAAGCGGCACCGGCAATTGGGTTGGACGAGGTGACGAACGGATAGGTGCCGTGATCGAGGTCCAGGAGCGTTGCCTGCGCGCCCTCGAACAAGACCGTGCCGCCGCTGTCCAGCGCCTCCCAGCAGAGGCGTGAGGTATCGGCGATGTGCGGCTCGAGCCGGTGGCCGTAGGCAAGGTGTTCCTCGGTCATCGTGTGCAGGTCGAGGCGCGGGTCGGGAGAGTCATTGATCGGCGGCTCCTCAGCGCCCCGGCCAGCCTCCTCTCCCGCCTCCCTGCGCAACTTCCTTTGCCGCACGGAGAGTTCGCGCAACGCCTGCTGCTTTGGCTCCAGCGCGGCTCGGATCTTGGTGCGGAGGATCTTCTCGTCGAGCAGATCCTGGACGCGGATGCCAAGCCGCAGGGCCTTGTCCGCGTAGCAGGGGCCGATACCACGGCGGGTGGTGCCGATCGACAGCTTCCCCAACTTCATCTCGCCGGCCGTGTCGAGCAGCACGTGGTAGGGCATGATCAGGTGCGCGTTGGCCGAGATCCTCAGGTTTCCGACGTCGACACCCCGGCGCTTCAGGCCGTCGATCTCGCCCAGCAGGATGCGCGGGTCGACGACGACCCCATTGCCGATTACGCAGATTTTCTGCGGATAGAGGATCCCGGACGGAATCAGGTGGAACTTGAACTCCTCGCCGTCGCGGACGATCGTGTGTCCGGCGTTGTTTCCGCCCTGGAAGCGCACGACGAGCTCGGCGCGCTCGGCAAGCAGGTCGGTGACCTTGCCCTTCCCCTCGTCGCCCCACTGGGCGCCGACTATGACGATGCCAGGCATAACGGAGTGGATTGTGCCTTGTTCTACGCTCCGACCGCGCGCGCCGTGAGGCGCTGATCGGGGCCGAACAGCGGCAGGGGGTCCCCGCAGATCTCGATCAGGCGGGAAACCGTGCGGGCGCCGACCTGCTCCTCGAGGCGTTGCTGCCCCTCGTGCACGTCGCGCTCGGCATTGCTGGTGACGAGCATTGAGCGCTCGCTCTCGTAGCGCTCGTTGACGAGAGCGTAGAGCTGCTCGACCACCCAGTCGGTGCGTCGCTCGGAGCCGAGGTCATCGATGTAGAGGAGGTCGACCGAGGTGAGTCGCCTGAAGAACGCGTCGTAGGCGTCCTCCGATTCGGTCGCCTGGTAGGTCTGGCGGATCTGCGTGAGCAGCTTCGGGGTGAAGTAGATCGCGACCGTCTTGCCGGCCGCGAGCGCAGTCTTTGCCACCAGCATCGCCAGCGTCGTCTTGCCGGTGCCCGTGTTCCCCATCAGCCACAGGCCCTTGCCTCCGCTGAGATTCTGGTCGAGCTCGCCCGTGAATGCCTCAATCGCACTCACGACGTGTCGCGTCGTCATGTCGCGGGCGATGTCTGAAACCGGTGGCCGATCAAAGGAAACGCCCCGATAGCGGGCTGGAATGACGGAGGCAACGCCGCGGCTGCGTGCGCGGTGGAGCCGCTGCGCCCGGCACTCACACGGTCGCGCCACGTCTTCCGGGCCGAGAATCCAGCCGGAGCCGTCGCAGGCCCCGAGCGGGCAAGCCTGCTGGGAGAAGGGCTCGCTGCGGGCGACGGCCATCAGAACTCAGGCCCAACCGATGCCATGTCCTCGAGTGGCGGCCCTTCACCGGCCGGTTGCTGGATCGGCGCCTCGTGCCCCGAGAAGTCGGCGAACTTCGGGAAGCGGTCAAGGAAGACGAGCTTGCGGGTACCGATCGGCCCGTTCCTATGCTTGGCGATGATCAGGTCGGCCAGGCCGTCCGGCTCGTCTTCGGGGTCGCGGTAGTAGTCCTCCCGGTAGAGGAACCCCACCACGTCGGCGTCCTGCTCGAGCTGTCCCGACTCGCGCAGGTCTGAGAGCTGGGGCTTGGGCGGATGGCGCTGCTCCGGTGCACGGGAGAGCTGCGATATCGCCAGCACCGGCACCTCCAGCTCGCGCGCGAGGATCTTCAGGCCGCGGCTCATCTGGCCCACCTGCTCGACCCGGTTCGCCCGCGGGTCGTCAGAGCGCATCAGCTGCAGGTAGTCGACGATGACGAGGCCAAGGCCCCCCTTATCCTGCATCTGGGCGTGCAGCCGGCGTGCCTTCGCGCGCAGGTCGAGGATGCCGAGGTCTGAGGAGTCGTCGAACCACAACGGCGCCTCCTCGAGCTCGTTGCAAGCGCGCACGACCTTCGGCCAGTCCTTCTGCGCCACCTGGCCCTTGCGCAGCTTGTCGCCGGAGATCCTGGCCCGGCAGGCGATGAAGCGCTGGGCCAGCTCCACCTCCGACATCTCCAGGGAGAAGAAGGCGACGGGGAGGCCGCGTTTCACCGCGACGTTCTCGGCGATGTTGGCGACCAGGGCGGACTTGCCCATTGCCGGGCGAGCGGCCACGATGATCAGGTTGCCGGGCTGGAAGCCGCCGGTGATCGCGTCGATGTCCTTGAAGCCCGAAGGGGTGCCGGTGAGCTCGGTCTCGCCGGTCGAGAGCTTCTCGAGGCGGCCAACCTCCTCATGGAGGATCTCGGAAAGCAGGCGGAAGTCGCTGGCCTGCTCTTTATGGGCGACGTCGAAGAGCAGCTTCTCCGCCCGCTCGGACAGCTCGCGCGGCTCGCCATCCCGTCCGTGCACCCATGCCTGAATCTCCTGGCCGGCACCAAGCAGGCGGCGCAGCAGGGAGTTCTGCTGAACGATCTCGGCGTAGTGCTTCGCATTGCCGGCGGCGGGCACCTTGGCGGCGAGCTCCGAGACGTAGTGCTTTCCCCCTGCCTCGTCGATCTTGCTCCGCTGGACAAGCGCCTCCGCGACGCTCAGCTCGTCGACCGGCTTCGACTCGGCGTAGAGATCCCGGGCGCAGCTGAAGATGACGCCGTGCTTGTCGAGGTAGAAGTCCTCGGCGGTCAGCTTGACGTCGTCGATCACTCGCGTCAGCGCCGGCTCGGCGACGAGCATCGCGCCGAGAACCGATTCCTCTGCCTCGATGTTCTGGGGGGGAACGTGGACTGTTGGCGGCTGCGTCATCTGTCTCAGTGTCGACGGTGGACCGGCGGGAGGAACGGAGCCGCCAACGTATCCCAGCCGGCTCGCAGCGGTGAACCGCAAAGCCGCCGTTTGCGGACGAATCCCTCGAGGCTTTCGAGGACCTGTTCAATGTTGCTGAGCTGTCGCGCACGCGTGGCGCGCCGAGGGTCAGAAGAGTGGGATTTCTGTGTGCCCGCGGTGTGCCGGCGATCTCAGCCGAGGGCGCCGGCGCCGGCGGCGAGCCGGTCGGCGGAGGGCGGGATATGACCGGCCTCCTCCTGCCGGCGCTCGCCACGCCGCAGCATTCGCTGAGTCAAGATCGCGATGCTGAGGATCGCGGTTGCCCCCAGGCTCAGCTGGATGCTGAGCAGCCCCTCCCGGGTCCAGTAGACATCGCGCAGGTCCAGGAGCAGCGCGGCCTCATCGAACGTGAGCCCGATGCCAATGCCCATTGGGACCGCGAGCCGGTCCTCGAGAGCGTCGTTCTCGGTCAGAAGCGCTGCGGTACCGGAGCCAAAGGCGAGCAGGATGCCTGGGATGAAGTGGTGGATGTGGCGTCCCGCCAGCCGCACGTTGCGGAACGGCCCCCAGTGGTCGCGGATCCCCAGGGTCGACAGGCGCACGAACGCAAAGGAACCCAGAAATCCGGCTAGGAGGTTGAACAGGACGGTCTCGCTGCGCGGCGTGGCGGCGTAGCCGCTGAACGCAATGCCAACGGTATCCAGGGCTGCCGCGGGCGCCGCTTCGACGAGGCCATCGCCGTCATGCCGCTCGTGGGCCCGCCGCCGCAGCATCCGCGCGAACTGACCGGCGAGCACCGCGCCGGCGCCCCCGAGCGAGAAGGCCGCCAGGCCAAGGGTTGCCCGCTCGGAGCGCGCCCATCCGAGTCGCGTCTTGGCACGCGCTCTTCGCGTCAGGCGAGTCGGTAGCTGGCGTGAAGTCACCAGGCGGAGGCTACCGCCGCGCAGCCGCGATGAAGGCTTCTAGCTCTCTTCGGCAACGATCGTCTTAACCGTCGCGACCGTACCGTCGGCCAGCTCGATCTCGACCATATGGGTGCCGATCTCGCGGATCGGCTGCTCCAGCCGCACCTTTCGACGGTCGATCCGCAGGTCGCGCGCTTCGCGGATGGCGTCGGCGATCTCCTTGCTGCCGACGGAACCGAAGAGCTTGCCGTCGTCACCCGCCCGCTGGCGGATCGTCAGCACTGTCTTTGAGAGCAGGGCCGCGGCCGCCTCCTCTCGCTCAGCGCGCCGGCGTTTGGCCACCTCAGCCGCCTCATGGCGGCGCTGGGCCTCCTCGAGGGCACCGGGAGTTGCCGGTGCCGCCAGCTTGCGGGGAATCAGGTAGTTGCGCAGGTAGCCGGGAGCGACGTCGACCGGGTCGCCCCGCTCGCCAAGGCTCTCGACGTCCTCGAGCAGGATCGCCTGCGCCATCGCCGCTCCTACCGCTCGCCGACGTAAGGCAGGAGGGCAATCTCGCGGGCGCGTTTCACCGCAACCGAAAGCTGACGCTGGTGCTTGCGGGAGAGACCTGTGACCCGGCGGCCGCGGGTCTTCCCCTTGTCAGAGAGGAAGCGGCGCAGCAGATTGAGGTCCTTGTAATCGACCGCCGCAGAGGTGATCCGCGTGTATTTCCGCGGCCGCACCCGGTCATTTGCCCGCCTACCGCGGCGCGGCCCAGCAGCTCCTGTCTCTCTTGTCCTGGCCATCTAGAGCCCGGATGCTACAGATCGACAGGCGCTGGCGGGCCAGCCGGATCAGAACGGTATGTCGTCGTCCGCGCCACCGCCGCCACCCGCAGGGGCGGTCTGGTAATCGGCGGTGTCGGCGGGGACGTCATTGCTGGGGCTGAACCCATTGCCCTCCCCCGAACTATCGCGGGAGCCGAGGAACTGGACGGAGTTGGCGATGATTTCAACGGCCTGCCGTTTGGCACCGCTCTCTTTGTCCTCCCACTCGTGCCAGTCGAGCCGTCCTTCGACCGCAACCGGGCGACCTTTGGAAAGGTAGTTTGCGCAGTTCTCGCCCTGCGCTCCCCACACGGTCACGTCGAAGTAGTTGGGCTTGTCGATCCACTCGCCGGTTGAGCCGTCCTTGCGGCGGCTGTTGACCGCAACTCGAAGCTTGCAGATCGAGGTACCGCTCGGCGTGCTTCGTAGCTCCGGGTCCCGGGTCAAGTTCCCGGTGATGACCACGACGTTGATATTTGAGGCTGCCACTGCTCTCACTCCTCTAACTAGGTGTCTGGATAACCAGTCTAAGAGCCAAAGCGGCGCGTTTCGCCCCCCTTAACCTAAATCTGCGCGAAAGGATGAGCGGAAAGGATGCCCGCAGGCACTACTCGCCGGCCGCGGGAGATTCTTCGCCGCTGTCCGTGCCCGTGGCCTCGGTGGCTGTCTCGGCGAGCACCGGCTCCGCCTCGGAGAGCGGTTGGGCCGCATCTTCGGGTTGGCGCTCCCGGGAGGCTCCGGGGGCCGCGCCCGTTGTCGCCGGCGGGGCCATCACCGGCGCATCGGGATCGACTTTGAAGATGCGGAAGCGAAGAACCCCGTCGGTGATCCGCAGGCTGTGATTGAGCTGCTCGAGCAGCTCGCTTGGCGCCTCGAACCGGAACCACCGGTAGTCGGCCTCGTTGCGCTGCTCAATCTCGTAGGCGAGCTTGCGAAGTCCCCAGTTGTTCTCGTGCTTCAGCGCCCCGTCGGCCTCGATCTTCCCCCGTGCCTCCTGCGCGATGGCGTCGCGAGCAGGAGCATCCTGTCCAGGATCCAGCATGAGGACCAACTCGTATTCGCGGGGTGCGGCTGGCAAAACGGCGACGCACTATAGCGAGCAGACATGGGTTCACCGAGCCCCCCATCGCAGTGTCAATGCGGCGCGAACTCCTCGGAGCCGTCGTTTGGCACCGGCTCGGGCGAGGCGGTGCTACCGGCTCCCGGAGGGAGGCCGGAGGTCGGCGGCGGCGATGAGGCCGGCGGAACCGCGGGCGTCGGTTCTGGGACGGGCGGTGGCACCGGCGGTGGGGCGGGTGGGTTCGAGCGCCTGGCCCTGGGTGCCTTTGTGCCGGTGCGGTGCGTTCCCCGAGACATGCTGCCCCCGCGCATCTGAGCCCTCGCGGAGCGGTCTCGCATCCTGAGCGACGCCAATGGCGAGCGTCGCCGTGGAGGTTGGATTTGCCTATCGGCGGGCGGTGCCGGCTTCCGCAGGCGAAGGAGCCCGACGTCCGCGGCCGGCGGTGGCGGCTGCGGCGGGGTCAGCAGCGACGGAACAGCCTGCAGCGCCACGATTCCAACCAGGGCCGCCACCACCCACTTCGCTGCCGCACTCCATCGAACCCGCAACCCCATACACGCTTAAGTCTTCGATTCCACCATCCTCTCCCCCGCCCGTCCTACGCCACCGCCTTGCGCAACTCCACGATGTCCGCAAGCTGCTCGTCGACCCAGTCGCCGGGATTCCGGGAATAGATGATCTCCTTCAGGTGCTGGGCCCGTAACCGCCGCTCCTCCGGGTCCATGGTCAGCGCCCGGTAGATCGCGTCAGCCTGCTCCTGGACGTCGAACGGGTTGACCGAGAGCACGCAGTCGGCGAGCTCCTCGTGCGAGCCGGTGTTCTCGGAGAGCATCAGGACGCCATCGCGCGTATTGACCGCCGGCGCCTCCTTGGCGACCAGGTTCATGCCGTCGAAGAGAGAGTTCACCATCAGCAGGTCGAAGTGCTTGTAGCGGGCGACCGCCTCGGTGAAGTTCTCGTAGATCTTGAGGTCGATCGGCATCCAGTCGGTGGTCCCATGGCGGTGGTTCACGACGGCGACGAGGGCCTCGATCTTTTCGAGGTACTCCGCGTACTCGGGAACGTCCTGCCGTGAGGGCTGCAGGTGGGCGATGAACGTGACCTTCTCGCGGAACTCCGGATGCTGTCGGAGGAAGGTGTCGAAGGCGGTGAAGCCGCGCAGCACGTTCTTCGAGAGATCGGCTCGGTCGACCCGGATGATCAGGTGCTCGCGGCGTCGGGCGAGGACTTCGCGCTCGGCCGCCATAACCTCGGTCGATTCCGACACGACACGCAGGCGCTCGGCGTCGATCGACAGAGGGTAAGCGCGTGCCAGCGTCTGGCCCCCTCCATGGCGCACCGCGCAGTTCTCGTAGTCGACGTCGGCCTCCATCAGTTCTTCGCAGCAGCGCAGGAAGTTGATGCAGTAGGCGTGGGTGTGGAAGCCGATGATGTCGTTGGCCAGCATGCCGCGAAAGATCGCCTCGCGGATCCGGCCTGGCAGCGTGCGCCAGCTGTCGGGCTGCGACCACGGAATGTGGACGAAGTGGTGGAGGAAGGCGTCCGGGCGCTCGGCCCGGATCATTCCCGGGGCGGTGTAGAGGTGGTAGTCGTGGAACATCACCAGTGGCCGCTCGCGGTCCTCGATCTGCGCCAGCACCGCGCGGGCGATGTCCCGGTTGACCGCCTGGTAGCCGTAATCCCAGGCATCGAGCTCCTCCTGGCGGATATCGGGAGCGTTCGAGAGGTCCCATAGGTAGTGCTGGATGAACCAGAGGATCGGATTGGCGATCACGTTGTAGAACTGGTCGTAGGCGGTGGGATCGCTGCCGACGAGCAGGACGCGGTAGTCGATTCCATTGATGGAGACCTCGACCGGGCCGCCGCGTTCCTCGGACACTGCGACGTCCTCATCGGTCATCGCCGAGGCAATCCAGAGGGCGTCGCGATGAGAGACAAGCCCGGAGAGGGCGGTGACTACGCCGCCGCCGCCCCGCTTCAGCGTGCGCCCCCCCGTCTCGTCCCGCTCGAACTGGGCCGGGCCGCGATTGGAGACGATGATCAGTGGATCGGAGCTCTCTGGCACGACCGGGAGCCTACTCCGGCTACGGTGGCTCTCAGCTCTCCAGTTCGCTGAACAGCTCGAGCCAATCGCGCAGCAGCCGTGGCGAGAGGAAGTGGCGGCGGGCGTGTTCCTTCCCGGCGCGCCCCAGGCGCTTGCCGAGTTCTGGATCGGCCAGTATCTCGATGCAGCGACGAGCGCATGCGTCGGGCGAGTCGACGAGGTATCCGGTCTCGCCGTCCTCTATCTGCAGCGGGATGCCGCCAACTTTGCCGGCAACGGTGGGGCGGCCCTTCCAGAGCGCCTCGGTAACCGTCAGGCCGAAGCCCTCGCGGATCGACTTCTGCAGGCACACGTCTGACTGCGACTGAAAGGCGTTGACCTCGATCGCGCCGACGTTGTTGAGGTTGTTGAGGATCTTGATGTCGGGATCGCCGTCCGCGTACTCGACGGTCTGCTGGAAGAACTCCCAGCCCTCGGGATCATCGGTTGCCATCGAGCCGACCAGCGCCAACTGCACCTCCGGCATCTCCTTTGTGACCTGGCGATAGGCGTCGATCACGCCGATCGGGTCCTTCCAGGGGTCGAAGCGGGAGACCTGCGTGATCAGCGGTCGGTCGATGTCGATCCCGAACTGATGGCAGACGAAGGCTGCGTCATCGGGTGAGAAGGCCATGTTCTTCGGGGAGAGGGGGTCGATCGCCGGGGGGATGATGCGTACCCCGTTATGCCCGTCGATCCCATCGGGGACGTAGGCCGGCATGTGCCAGACGGTCGCGTCGTACTCCTCGATCAGCGGCTGCAGCCGAGCGATTGGGGCGGGGTTGGGCTCGGAGAGATCGATATGGCAGCGCCAGATCCAGTTGCGGCTCTTTCCCGGCGCGCCGTGGCGCAGGCCGATCGGCTGCGGGTCGTGGACGACGATCGTGTCCCACTCCCCGTGCAGGTCCTTGGCGTTCATCGCATTGATCTCGTCGAACAGCGCCCACTGCTCGTCGGTCAGCGTCTCCTCGGCGCCCTGCAGCGAATTGTGGAGCAGCTTGGTCGCGTTGAAGAACTCTTCCTTGCCGAATATCACGTGCCAGTGCGCGTCGAGTCCGGCATCGCGCATCAACGGCACGATCGTGTAGAGAATCTCCGAGACGCCGCCACCGAAGGCGGTGGCGCTGACGTGCAGAACGCGATGGCCTTTGAGCGGCTCGGCCAGCGAACGGATCCGCTCGATCAGCTCTTTTCCGGCGATATGCGTGTAGTCCGCGAGGGACTTCTGACCTAGGGAGACTTCCTGGAGCACGGCGGAGTTCTACAGGGAGCGGCGGTTAGACAGCTTGACGGTCCGTCTAGCTCCTCTGCATCCCCGGCTCGCGATCGCCTTCGCGGCGGCTAGCCGGTCGGCCCATTCTCCGGCCTCTTGCCGAGTGTGACGTCGACCTTGTCCCTTACCCCGTTGCTGTGAAGCACCTCCAGCGTCACCTTCTGACCGGGCTTGAAAGAGGAGATGAAACGGGCC
>JBAVGD010000045.1:0-3304 GCA_049684635.1 Solirubrobacterales bacterium
TCCTCACGCACTGCCGCGAGATCATGGAGGCGGGCGGCTCCGGCGTGATCTTCGGGCGCAACGTCTGGCAGCGCGAGTGGAACGACGCGCTCGAGATCATCGCCCAGATCAAAGAGACGCTGCTCAACAGCGTGCGCCGCATCCCTTAGCCGGGAGACGAGTGCCCAGCCGCGACAGAGGGACGACGGCGTTGGTTGGGGGGCGAGCTTGCGCCCCCCATCGTCTTGTCCCTGAATGAGGACACCTCTGCGCGGAAGCATCATTCTGGTGGTGGCGATCGCGGCGATTGTGCTGCGACCCTGGGGCGACGGTCACGGCGCCCACGGCAATGGGCCCCGTGCCGCCACCGTCGCGGTCACCCGCGTCATCGATGGGGACACGATCGAAGTTCAGCTCGGCGGCGCAAGTGAAGACGTGCGCCTGATCGGCATCGACACGCCGGAGACCGTCAAGCCCGATACCCCGGTGCAGTGCTTCGGGCCGCAGGCTTCTCACTTCACCAAAAGCCTGCTGGAAGGACGGCAGGTGCGACTGGTCTTCGGGGTCGAGCGGCGCGATATCTACGGACGGCTGCTTGCCTACGTCTACCTGGGACGGAGCTTCGTCGATGCGATCCTCGTTCGCCGCGGACTCGCCCGCACGCTGACCATCCCTCCAAACGACCGCTTCGCACCGCTATTCGAGCGGCTGCAGATGCACGCCGCGCGAGCCGGCCGTGGGCTCTGGGGGGCCTGCGGGCCCTGATCGCCCATCCCGCTCGAGACCCTGCGGCGGGCTTGGTTCTTCGCAGGCGAACGGCGATGTGGGGTCGTGACATTTGCCACTTCAGCCCGCTGCAAGACCCGGTGTGCCTTTGCTACGGTGCGGCGCGGTCCCCGGACCACCCTTATGCGAATGCGACAAAGCATCTCCCAGTTCGAGCTGGCCTTTGAACAGGAGACCACCCTCGAGCGTCGCCGGCGAGAGCAGCTTCGCCGCCGAGCGGCGAATCGATCGCGCGCGCGCCGGATCACCCGCAACGAGCAGCAGGGCAAGGTCCGCTTCAGCGTCCTTGCGGTCTGCCTGACGGTGACCGTCGTCGTCGTCGTCGTCACGATGTTCGAGGCGCTGTCCTTCCTGATGGCCTAGTGGGCGACGCGGCGGGCGCCCCGGCCGGTTGAATAGACTCGCGCGTCGATGGCACGACGTTCGCTGAAGCCGCAGCTCAACCAGATCCGCGCCTGGGTCAGGCAGGGGCGCACCGATGCGTGGATCGCGCATCAGCTGGAAGTGAGCGCGGCCGAACTGCGCGAGTTCCGCGACCAGCATGACCTCACCGCTGACGGCGAGGACGCGGCTACGCAAGACGTCGACCTCCGTGACGAGATCGAGGCGGAGGTCGAGGCCGCCACGGCCGAGGAGGCCGCAAGAGAAGAGGAGGAAGCGGCACAGCAGAAGGGCACCGAGGAGGAGGCCGAGTCCGGAGACGCAGATGGAGCAAAGGAGGAAGGTCCCGGTGACGAGGAGGGGGAGGGTGCCGGCGACGAGGAGGGCGCTCGCGGCGAGGAAGGCGCCGACGCCACCGGCAGCCGTCCACGCCGCAGGCGGCGACGCGGAAGGCGCGGCGGCCGCGGCCGGCGCAAAGATCTTGAGGGCCGCTTCGACCACGGCGAGCAGGACGGCTACGGCCTCTGGCTCGACCCGACCGTCAAGGACAACCCCATCTACGTCGAGCACTGGGCCGGCAAGCGCGAAGTCAGCGTGCGCATCGAGCCCGACCAGATCGTCATCCGGCGCGCCGGCGAGCCCGAGCAGGACGAGCCGGGCAGCGGCGATCCCCCTGAGGATTCAGACGATTAAGTGCCGGCCACCGGCGAAGTCGGTGGCGCCGCGCAGATAGAGCCAGAAAGCCGCATCGGCCAGCGACCGCGGATCGGTTTGCAGGCGCGGTACGGCCTCGTGCGCGGCCTGCAGGCACCAATCGGTCCCGCTTGCGTAGAGGTCGGCCAGCTCTTCCGCCCGGAAGGTGGGCCCGATCCGCCGGCGCAGCTCATCCTTTACGGCCGCGACGACCAGATCAGCGCGCCGTCTCTCCGCTGGATCGGCGCGTAGCCCCTCCAGGGTGCGCCACCCCTCCTCCCACTGGAAGACAGCGTTTTCGAGCGGATAGTCCACGAGGATCAGCGTACCCCGCCGCCGGTGCGGCGAAAACGGTTCGTCAGGCGGAGGGCTGCTGCGGGACGCGGTGCAGCGGCGCGTTGGCGGGGCCGCAGGCGGCGGGGTCGAGCTTGCCGCGAAGTCGCCACACGGTGACCGCGCCGCTGTGAAGCAGCGGCGACGCCGCCCGTTCGCCTCGCAGCCAGCGGGCCTCCGGGGATTCGATCGGGTCCTCGGGATGGATGAAGTTGAGAAACGGAGCGGTCACGACATAGTCAGGTTCGGCGGCGTTGACGGCCGTGCGGAACCTGCCGCAATCCGGGATCGCATTGAAGGATCCATGCGGCCCCCGTTCACCCAGATAGATGACGTGGTTGGAGAGGTCAGTGCCGAAGAAGCCGTACTCGAGGAAACCGGCGGTGGTCCCGACGATGCCGATGCGGGCGTGGCTCTTGCCGCGTGCCCATCTGTAGGCCGCGTCGAGCTTCATGCCGGGGATTTCAGAGCCTGGCCCGAAGCGATCTCGCAGGTAGTTGCGTTGCAGCGGGTAACCGATCGCGACGATCGCGATTACGAGCGCAGCAAGCCCGCCCACGACAAGCGCCTGTCCAGCGCCACGCAGCCGAGCCAAGAGCAGCCCCGCCGGCACCAGGACGACCAGCAGGGCGAGCACCAGGCCGAACACGCGCGCCGGGTCTCGCAACACGGCATCGGAGCGATCGGTGACGAGAAGGACGACCAGCAGCGCTCCAAGCAAGATCCACTGACGGCGTTCGGTTTGCAGGCCCCGAGCCAACGGCAGCAGGACCGCACCGGCCAGCAGAGCCGGAATCCCAAAGCGGATGTTGATCTCAAACGCAACCGGAGCTCCCTCGGCACCGGCGGCGCTGAGCGGGGTGATCGCGTAGACGAGCAGGCCAAACAGCGCGACGCCGCCGATCCACCGCAATGCCCGGTCACCGCTCCACACCAGGGCGAGCAGGGCCCCCGCCGCGGCACCACCGACGACCAGGGGCCAGAGAAGGCCGAAGGCATGGTGCAAGCCGGGGACGAAGTACTTGCTCCAAACGCTTGGGTCGGTGGCGTAGTGGGCGATCGTGAATTCGGGCCGGCCGCTCTGCAGCCGGCTTGGATGCGGGAGCGAGATCGGGCCAAGCTGGGATACCTG
>JBAVGD010000046.1:0-3276 GCA_049684635.1 Solirubrobacterales bacterium
CTGCTGCGCCGCAGGCGCCGGATCCCCGCGCCGGCGATCGTCGCCTCCTGCGCCGCGGGCCCGCTGGCGATGGCGGTCCTGCGCCCGCGCTCGCCGAAGCGCGACGTGGCCTTGTTCGCCCTTCAGATGTGGGCTTTCACGATGGTCCACGAACTTCCCTACGACGACCCGGCGCGTCTGCGCAAGCGTCTTCTTATGCACTATCCGATCAAGATCGATCGCGTAATCGGCCGCGGCACGCTTCCCAACGCTCGCCTGCAGCGCGCCCTGTCCGGGCTGCGCCAGAGGGAGACCGTCGAGCGCTTTCTCACCTGGGTCCACTGGCTCTGGTTCATCGAGCCGTATGTCGCGCTGGTCTTCATCCTCGTTCGCCACCCGCGGAACTTCCCGCGCGCGGCTCGCCAGCTCGCGGCTGTCTTCGACATCGGCTGCGCCGTGTACTGCGCGGCACCGACGGCTCCTCCGTGGTGGTCATCCGAACAAGGCTTCACCGGCGAAGAGGTGCGGCGGATCATGGTTGGGATCGGCGAAGAGACCTGGGGCCCGGCTTGGCCCGCGATGTACGGAACTCTGGGCAGCAACCCGTGGGCGGCGATGCCCTCACTTCACTTTGCCGCCTCGGTGATGGCGGCGATCTCCCTCGCGGAAACCGGACGCATCGCCGGCGCGGTCGGCTGGGGCTACGCGCTGACCCTGGGGTTCGCGCTGGTCTACCTGGGCGAGCATTACGTGACGGACCTCGGCGCAGGTGCGGCGCTCGTTGCCGCTGTGCGGCGTGGCGAGCCGGTTGTGGAGCCGCTCGTCCTGAAGATCAACGGGGGCCTGCAGCGGTTGGAGCGCCTCGCGACCGGATAGCGTCCCTCGGGTGTCTCGCGAGCGCTCGGCGAACGGCAACGGCGCCCTGGAGCTGCCGCTGTTCACGCCCCGGCGGGTGGTTAGAACCGCCGTGGTCGTTCTTGCCCTTCTGATCGGGATCTATTTCCTCTTCCCGAAGCTCGTCGGGCTGGGCGATGCGCTGAGCAAGCTGGGCGAAGCCGACCCGATCTGGATCGTCATCGCTATCGCCTTCAACGTGGTCGCGATCGCCACCTACATCGCGCTGTTCAAGGCGGTTGTCGGCGGCGATGCGCTGCGGCTCACCTGGAGGGAGACCTACGAGATCAACATGGCCGGCGTCGCGGCGTCGCTGATCTTCTCGGCGGGCGGTGCGGGCGGCATCGTCCTCACCTACTGGGCGCTGCGCAAAGCGGGGATGCGGCGCCGCGAGGTGGCGCGCAGGATGGTTGCCTTTCTTGCCCTCCACTACGCCTTCTATCCCTTTGCGCTGATCCTCTTCGGAGTTCTGCTGCGCACGGGGGTCTTGCACGGCAAGTCCTCCGTCGAGTTGACGATCGTGCCGGCGGCGGTGGCGGGGTTGCTGCTCCTCCTCGGCGGGCTCGCCGCGCTGATTCCCCCCGACCTGGGACAGCGGGTTGAACGTTTCGTGCGCGGCGCCCGGGGGCGGGCGATCGCCGACACACTGGCAAAGGTTCCGGCCACCCTCGGAGAGGGCCTCCGGTTCGCTTTCGGCCTCTTCCTCAGCCCCTCCCGTGGTGGGCTTGCGGTGATCGGCGCCGCCGGATTCTGGGCGGCCAACATCGGGATCCTCTGGGCGTCGTTCCATTCGCTCGGCATCGAAGTACCGCTGGCCGTGGTCGTGCAGGGCTTCTTCCTCGGCATGGTCGCCAACCTCTTCCCGCTGGCCCCGGCCGGCGTCGGCGCCGTCGACGCGGGCATGATCGGCGCGTTCGTTCTCTTCGGGGTTCCGGAGGAGACCGTCTTCCCGGCGATCCTGATCTACCGACTGATCGCCTTCTGGATGCCGATTCCCCCGGGGATCGTCGCCTTCTTTCAGCTTCGATCCCGCGTTCAGGAGTGGGAAGAGGAGGGGCTTCCGATCGACCGGCGCCCCCAGGCCGAGGAGCAGCGGCAGGTTTGACGCTCCCGTTACTATACAAAGTAAAGTAATGCGCGCGCACAGCCCCCGGGTCCCCTGGCGTACCGAGGTCTTTGGAGCTGTCGCCTGACTAGACTGCGATGGCAGCAATGGCTGAGCAGAAGATTGAGAACGTGATCATCATCGGCGGCGGTCCCGCCGGTTACACCGCCGCCCTCTATACGGCCCGCGCCAATCTGGAGCCGCTCGTTTTCGAGGGATTCCAGTGGGGCGGACAGCTTCAGAACACCACCGACGTCGAGAACTATCCGGGCTACCCCGAGGGGATCATGGGGCCGGAGATGATGAATCAGTTCCGCGCTCAGGCGGAGCGGTTCGGGACGCGTTTCGTAACCGATGACGTCGACCGGGTCGAGCTCTCCGACGGTGGAGTTCAGAAGGTGTATCTCGGCGACGAGGAGCACCTGGCCAAGACCGTGATCCTCGCGATGGGGGCTGAGCCGCGGCGGTTGGGCGTGCCTGGTGAGCTTGAGCTCGGCGGGCGCGGCGTCTCCACCTGCGGCGTCTGCGATGGCGCCTTCTTCAAGGACCAGAAGGTGATCGTGGTCGGCGGCGGTGACTCGGCGATGGAGGATTCGATCTTCATCTCCAAGTACGCCAGCCAGCTGACCGTGGTCAACCGCCGGGACGAGTTCCGCGCCTCGAAGATCATGCTGGAGCGCGCGGAGGAGCGGCCAAACATCGCATTCAAGACGCCGTTTACGGTGGAGGAGTTTGTCGCCGGTGAGGGCGGCAAGCTGGACCACGTGCGGCTTCGCAACGCCGAGACCGGCGAGATTGAGGATCTCGACACCGATGGCGCCTTTGTCGCGATCGGCCACATTCCCAAATCGGAGATCGTGGAGGGCCAGGTCGAGACGGACGGCAACGGTTATGTGGTGACGCAGCCGGACTCGACGCGAACCGACCTGGCTGGGGTATTTGCCGTCGGAGACCTCGTCGACCACACCTACCGGCAGGCGGTCACGGCGGCTGGAACTGGCTGCATGGGCGCCCTCGACGCCGAGTGGTACCTGCGCGACACGCCACCGTCGCCGGAGGCCCATTGGATGCGGGGTGGCGAGCCCGCGGAGATCACCGGCACCCCGGGGTCATAGAGCTGACCCTGAGGCCGTGTACCACCGCGGATGTCGATCCCGTCCGCCGGTTCGTAGCAGCTTGTCCTCCGCTTGAGCTCCATACCGCATTCACGTACTGGGTCACGTTTGAGTACTGGGGTGACCTCTGCTTCGTCGCCCTGAAGGACGATCGCGTTGCCGGCTACGTGTCCGCCATCGGAT
>JBAVGD010000047.1:0-6643 GCA_049684635.1 Solirubrobacterales bacterium
GCAATGAGCCTCGCGATGAAGACCCTCTCTCGCTGCGCCTGCGGTGAGTCCGAAAGCTCCAGTAGCGTGCCGCAGATCGGGCACATCACCTCGTCTTCGATATCCGGGAGGCTCGTTCGCGGGAGGCCGGCCAGTGCGGAGGGGGCATGAACCATGGCCGCCGCGAGGATCAGCACAAGCAGGGAGGGAACACCGCTCAGCTTCTGAGGCATTTTCGCGATCAAAGCGCCAACGTTCATCCGCCTGAGCCTCGAACAATCGGAAGTACACGTTCTTCCAGGAACCGCTCGCCGACCGGCCCGCGCCAGATCAGCGCCAAGCGGCCGCGCGGGTTGACCAGGAAATTCTCAGGCACACCGGTGGACCCGAAGGCGACGCTCCGTTCGTCGCCGACGGATCGCAGCTGAGGGTATGTGAGGTGGTAGCTGCGCAGGAACGCCAGGGCGTCATCGCTGTTGTCCTGGACATTGATTCCCAGCACGGCAAGGCCGCGATTGCGATAGGTCCGCCAGAGGTCCTCCAGGATCGGTGCCTCCTGACGGCATGGATTGCACCACGACGCCCATAGGTTGACCAGCACCCAGCGTCCCCGATAGTCGGCGATGGCACCCTTGCCGTGCCCACCAAGTACCGGCAGTTCCTTGTCGGGAACAGGATCTCCAATCGCAAGCGTCGTCTCACCCTTGCTCAGCAGGCCAAACCCAAGCAGGCCAACGAGCGCGAGAACGGCGAGAAAGGCGACGAATGCGCGAAGGCTCATCGTTCCGGAGGTTAGGGCTCGAGCTTCAAAGTGTGCGGGCCGCCTCGGCGCGGCCCGCCGTCGGTACACGTCGGCTGCCGCAGCGCGAATCACGCGGTAACGTCCCCTGCCCGGGCCGTCAGAACTACGAGGGAGGGCAGTCCCGATGAGCGTCATTGCAGAGGTAGTCGTGATTACTGCCGAGTCAGAGCCCGCGGGCTTTAAAGCTCTCAACGACGAGCTGGTGGCGATCGATAGCGAGCGGTCTCAGCAGTTTCTGCCGATCGACATGACCGCCGCTGGAGGGACGAAGGCCTTTTGTGCCGACGTATGGGCCGGGGCCTTCAACCACCTTTCCCCATCTCAGATCGAGGATGCGATATGCGCAGCTCCCTGGGAGCATCCCGAGCGCGTCGTCGTCGTGATCAATCCCTACGACTACCGGGAAGACCCCAAGACGGCGACCGTTACTGAGTTGCGAAAGCAGCTTGTGGGAAGTTGAAATTCGGCGGCGGAGAGCCCGTAGCCGTGTCGGCTTGACGCTCGAGGAACTCTCTAGGATGGCGTAGGAATCACGTTTACGCGGACGTAGCTCAGCTGGTAGAGCGCGAGCTTCCCAAGCTCGAGGTCGCGGGTTCGAGACCCGTCGTCCGCTTTTCGCCTCGGGGGTCCCACGCGACTCCATCCGAGCTCTTCCCGGCTGGGTTGAAATTCTGGGCTGGTGGGTATTGGCACAAGCCAGACGGCTGCCGAATGCGGCATCCGAGGCCCGGTTGGCTCGTTGGCTACTAAAAAATTAGTAGCAACCTCGTTAAAATCGGGTAGTCTTATGAGGAAGATGCTTCGTGGGAAGGAGATCCGGGTGAACCCTGCCGCGGGAACGCGGCGGCTTCGCGCTGTGGCGCTCACGCTGGCGGCGCTGGTCGTGACGGCGGCTCCGGCATCGGTGGCGCTGGCCGACACAAGCAACGTCATCGAAAAACAGCACACGCCGCCGACCAAAGAAGATGGCTGGCAGGCGGGAACGTGCACGGAAGAACCCCCCGAAAGCTCAGAAGTCTGCTCCATCGCCACGCCGGGTCAGTTCTTCGAACAGGCGGGCGGGCATCCGCAATGGGGATTCACCCAATTCATCGTCAAGCACACAACGGTAGGACCGCTGAAAACGCCGGAAAGGGAAGTGAAAACCATCCGCGTCGACCTCCCGGTCGGGCTCAGCGTCAACCCGCAGGCGACGCCGCAGTGCAAACTCGCAGACTTCAAAGTGAGCGCCAGCAGCTGTCCGCCGGAATCGCTGGTCGGCGAAAGCGCCGTCACCACGTCGCTGGCCGGGGTGGTGACCGAACCCACACCGCCGCTCACCCAGGTCCCCGTCTACAACCTCGAACCGAAATTCGGGGAACCGGCGCTGTTCGGGCTCGAACTTGCGAGCAACGAAGTCTTCCTCAGGTCCGACGTCGCCTGGGAGAGCGACTACCACGAGGGGTTCACGATCGACGTTCCCGAGACCCTGCCGACGGGGCTCGGAGGCCTGGTCCTCAAGAACCGCCTCGTCTTCAACGGGCGGTCCGGCAACGGAACCTTCATCACCACCCCAACCACCTGCCTCGGTCCGGCTACCGTGGCGCCCTTCGAACACGTCTACTCGACGTGGCTTCGCGCCGACTCCTGGTCTGAACCCGATCCAAACTTCCCGAACGGATCCTCGTACTTCGAGTCTCCGATCCCGTCAGAACCGCTCTCGACCCCGACCTTCCCGAAGGAATGCGACTCGATCCCCTTCGAACCGTCGATCGAAGTCGACCCCAAAACCACCCAGACGGACTCTCCATCGGGCGCCAGGGTCAACGTCGAACTGCCCTTCGAAGTGCCGACCGCCCTCGAAAAAACGGAAGAACTCACCAAACAGGCCAGTTCCCAGCTGAAGGACGCGACGGTGTCGCTGCCGGTTGGAATGGGGCTCAACCCGTCGGCCGCCAACGGTCTGGTCGCCTGTACCGATGCGCAGTTCGGCAAGGGAACGAAGAACCCGGTCGAATGTCCGGCCGCTTCCAAGGTGGGAACCGTCGCGGTGCAAACCCCGCCACTCCCGCCCGATTCGCTTGCCGGCAACGTCTACCTCGGGCAGCAGCTGAGCCGCGATCCCACCTCCGGCAACGAGTACCGCATCTTCGTCGACGTCGAGTCGCCCGGTTTCGGTATCTCGGCCCGTCTGATCGGCAACGTCGCGGCCAACCCGCTGACCGGACAGCTGACCACGACGTTTGCCGAGAACCCGCAGGTCCCGTTCAGTTCCTTCCTGCTCGAGTTCAACGGCGGCGCGACGGCTCCGCTGACGAGCCCGCCGACCTGTGGGCCCAACGCCACGACCGGCCTGATGGTGCCTTGGTCCTCCATCGTCGGCTCGATCCCCGTGGGCGAGGGGGAAGGTGAACCCTCCGGGGGCCCACCGGCTGCGCCATCCGACGAATTCACCCTGACCGCTGCTCCCGGTGGCGGTGCCTGCGCGAAAACGCTCGCCGCGCGGCCCTTCGCCCCCGGTTTCAGCGCAGGCAGCGCGAAGACGACGGCAGGCGCATTCAGTCCCTTCCACATGAACATCACGAGGCAGGACGGCGAGCAGGAGCTGAAGGGCGCCGAGGTGACCCTGCCGCCTGGCCTGACGGCGAAGCTTGCTGGTCTCACCTACTGCCCGGAGGCCGCGCTTGCGGCTGCCGCGGCGAACAGTGGTGCCATCGAGACCGCGAAACCGAGCTGTCCCGCATCAAGTCTCGTCGGCACCGCATCGGTTCTCTCGGGCGCCGGCTCGCAGCCCTTGCACATCGACGGAAAGGCGTTCCTCGCAGGCCCCTACCACGGGGCTCCCCTGTCCCTGGCAGTAGTCACCCCCGCCACGGCCGGGCCGTTTGATCTCGGCACGGTTGTGGTGAGGGTGGCGCTGTCCGTCGATCCCGCGACCGCGCAGGTCCGCGCCATCTCCGATCCGATTCCCCACGTCTTTGGTGGCGCTCTGCTCCACATACGCTCGATCGCTGTCAACCTCGATCGGCAGAACTTCTCGCTGAACCCGACGAACTGCTCTCCGATGGCGATCAGCGGAACGCTCCACGGTGGCGGTGCTAACCCGGCGGATCCGGCCGCGTTCAGTTCCTTTGGCGTCTCCGTCCCGTTCCAGGCGAACGGCTGCGACAAACTCGGCTTCGAACCGAAACTCTTCCTCCGACTCTTCGGAGCCACCCGCCGGGCGAAGAATCCGAGGCTCCGAGCTGTCTTCGTCGCTCACCCAGGAGACGCGAACCCCGCCCGCGTCGCGGTCACGCTTCCGCATTCGATCATCCTCGATCAGAGCAACATCTCGAAGGTGTGCACGCGGGTTCAATTCGCGGCCAAGGAATGCCCAGCGAACTCGATCTACGGATATGCGCGCGCCTTCACACCATTGCTCGACAAGCCCCTCGAAGGCCCGGTGTTCCTACGCTCGTCGGACAACCTGCTCCCGGACCTGGTTGCGGCTCTGCGCGGTCAGGTTGAGATCGACCTCGCCGGACGGACCGACAGCGTCAAGGGTCGTCTCCGCAACACCTTCGATGTCATCCCGGATGTCCCGGTTTCCAAATTCGTCCTCACAGTAAAGGGCGGTCACAGCGGGCTGCTGGTCAACTCGCGCAACCTCTGCCCCCACCACAAGAGCCCGCGCAAACCATTGCGCGTCAAGGCTCAGATCCGTGGCCAGAACGGCAAGACGGCCAACCAGCGGCCGAAGCTGCGCCTGCCCTGTGGCGGGAAAGCACGGCACCGCAGCGGCAAGCACGCCTAGCCCAAGGATCGCGAAAAGCGGCGGTGCGGGTTCGCGCGTGTGGCTGACTTCGAGCGCCGCCCTGTGACGACGCCGCAGGCACGTGACTCAGGTCACTAGCCTCGCGGCGGTGCGGCCAACGCTCTCCGTCCTAATCGTGTCTTGGAACAGCAGCACGGAGCTGAAGAGGACGCTGCCGCCGTTGCTCGCGGAGCTTGAGGCCGGGGATGAGCTGATAGTCGTCGATAACGACTCGAGCGACGGGACGCCTGAGCTGATCGGCTCGCTGGCGCCCGGGGCGCACGTCGTGCGCAGCGAGAACAACCTCGGCTTCGCGGCGGCGTGCAATTTGGGCGCGGCCGGGGCGAAGGGCGACCTGCTCGTGATCCTGAATCCCGACGCCGCGCCGCTGCCGGGCTTTGGCGACGCGATCCGGCGGCCCTGGCTAGAGGATCGGGGCTGGGCGGCGTGGCAGGCGCTGGTTGCCGACGGGGGAGGGACGAGGATCAACTCAGCGGGCAATCCCGTCCACTTCACCGGCATCGTCTGGGCCGGCAGCCACGATCAGCCGATCTCGACCGCGCCGCCGGCCGGCCAGGTGCCGGCGTTTTCGGGCGCCTGCTTGGCCATACCGCTCCGCACCTGGGAACGGGTCGGTGGCTTCCCCGAGCATTTCTTCCTCTACCACGAGGACGTTGACCTCTCGCTGCGATTGCGACTGGGCGGTGGAGCGCTGGGCATCGAACCGGCGGCGGTCGTCGACCACGACTACGAGTTCGGTGCCCGCGAGCACAAGTGGCGCTGGCTGGAGCGCAACCGCTGGGCCTGCCTGATCCGCACTTACCCGGCGAGCCTGCTCGCGCTGGTCGCCCCGGCGCTGATCGCCACCGAGCTGGCGCTGATTCCCGCTTCGATCGTCGGCGGCTGGGGCAAGCAGAAGTTGGCGTCGATCGTCGATGTCGTTCGCTGGCTGCCGCGACTACTGCGCGAGCGCCGTCAGGTGCAGGCGGCGCGCACGATCAGCGTCGGGGAGTTCGCCTCCTGGCTCACGGCCGACCTCGACTCCCCGTTCATTCCGGCCATCGCCCGATCCGATCCGGTCCGATGGATCCTTCGTGCCTACTGGCGCGCCGTGCGCCTCTTGCTTCGATAGACCTCGAGCTCAGGACGGCTGGTGGGTCGGCCGGATCAGGATCTCTCCGACGTCGACTCCGGCTGGTTGCTCGAGCGCGAACATCACGGCGCGGGCGATGTCGGTGTCGCGCAGCGCCCACTCTCCAGGCCGCTTGTCGAAGAACGGCGTATCGGTCATGCCCGGCTCGATCAGCGTCACCCGTATTGCCTGATTGTCATGCATCCCGCGCAACTCGGCTCGCAGCGCCTCGCCGATCGCCGTCGTTGCCCATTTGGTCGCCGAGTAAAGCGAACCCGGCAGGACCCGGCGCCCGGCAACAGAGCTGGTGATCACGAAGTGGCCGTCGCCGCGCTCGAGCAGGTGGGGGAGGGTGGCGCGAATCGTCAGCGCCACGCCGTAGACATTGGTGAGGACCATCGAGCGCCAGTGCTCAACCGACTCCTCCAGAAAGCCCCGCGTGGCGCCAAAGCCGGCGTTGGCGAAGACGGCGTCGATCCGGCCAAACCGCTCGAGGGCCGAAGCGGCAAGCGCCTGCACCTCGTCCCACTCGGTGACGTCGCATCGAACCGGCAGCGCTCGCTGCTCACCGCCCAGCTCCGCGGCGATCTCTTCGAGTGGCTCCCGCCGCCGTGCCGAAAGCACCAGGCGGTGCGACCCCGCCGCGGCACGGGCTGTTGCGGCACCGATGCCGCTGCTTGCACCTGTGATCAGCAGCACCGGATCGTTTGCCGCGCTGTCCGCCATCGTCGGATTCTTCCAAATCCTGGTGTCTTACTCGGCATGTACCGGAATGAGGCGGCGAGTTAGGTGGCCGAGCCGCCTTGCGATAATCACCGGCCGTGGATCCCGGCCGCAAGCGAAAGATCCGTCTCGTGATCGCGCTCAGCGCCGCGGTTCTGCTCGCCGCGGCGCTCGTCTACACGTCCTTCAATGCCTCCAGTGAAGCGAAGGAGCCCTCGCAGCTGCTGAACGC
>JBAVGD010000048.1:0-6784 GCA_049684635.1 Solirubrobacterales bacterium
ACCGATGCCACAGCCGCGACTCACTTCGCGCTGGTCGGTGGCGCGGTCTTCGGCGGGTTCGCCGCTCTGCACTGGTGGTTCCCGAAGATGACCGGCCGCACCATGGGAGAGAGCCTGGCGCGAATCTCCTTCTGGACGATGGCGCTCGGTGCGTTGCTTGCCTTTGTGCCGCTCTTCCTCGCCGGGGGCGTCGAAGGTGAGGTGATCGACGCCTACAAGTTCTTCGACGGGACCGGCGTCACGACCGACAACCTGATCGCGTCGATTGGCGCCTTCGTCCTTGCGGCCGGCATTCTGATGACGATCGTGAACGCGATCCTCAGCCGCCGCAACGGCCCGCGGGCCGGCCACGACCCATGGGGTGGCGATTCGCTCGAGTGGTTCGCCCTCTCGCCGCCGCAGCCCCACAACTTCGACGTCCTGCCCGACGTGCGCAGCGCGCGGCCGCTGCGCGACGTTCGGGAATCGATTGCGCATCGCCCGGCACCGCCGGTGCGAGAGTCACAGCCTGTAGCCTGAGCACGATGGACGCAACGGCAGCGGTGGTTTCGCGGCGCCCTGCGCCCCTGGCGGTTCTGCGTGATTGGGTAACGCTGACCAAGCCGAAGGTGCAGTCGCTGCTGCTCTTCACCACGGTGACGACGATGTACGCCGCCGGCGATCCGTCGGTAGGCCTCGTCTTCCTCACCTGCCTGGGGGGCGCCCTCTCCGCCGGCGGCGCCGGCGCGATCAACCACGTGATCGACCGCGACATCGACCGCACGATGTCGCGCACCGCCGATCGCCCGGTGGCCAGTGGCCGCATCCCCGCCGGCGCGGCACTTGCCTTTGGCGCGCTGCTGGGCTGCGCCTCGTTCGTACTGCTCTCGGTCGCGGTGAACCCGCTGGCCGCGGCGCTTTCGCTCTCCGGTTTGCTCGGTTACGTCTTCGTCTACACGCTCTGGCTCAAGCGCTTGACCCCGCAGAACATTGTGATCGGGGGCGCGGCCGGAGCAGTTCCACCACTGGTCGCGTGGGCAGCCGTTACGAACGGCCTCACCGGCACCGCCTTCTACCTGTTCGCGATCATCTTCTTCTGGACCCCGCCCCACTTCTGGGCGCTCTCGCTGCTGATGAAGGACGACTACGCGAAGGCGGGCGTGCCGATGCTGCCGGTCGTGCGCGGCGAGGTGGAGACGCGGCGGCAGATCCTCCTCTACACGATCCTGCTCTACGCGGTGACGCAGCTCCCCTTCTGCGCCGGTGCCTTCGGGGTCGAGTACATGGTCGCCTCGGTGGTCCTGGGCGCCTCCTTCATCTACTGCGCGGTGCG
The DNA here is from genome assembly GCA_049684635.1 of Solirubrobacterales bacterium. Classification (GTDB taxonomy): domain Bacteria; phylum Actinomycetota; class Thermoleophilia; order Solirubrobacterales; family 70-9; genus VRUE01. Next base: position 1,313 of record JBAVGD010000048.1, read on the forward strand.
GCTGCTGCGCAGCGGCGACCGCCGCTGGGCCCTGCGCACCTACCTGTTCTCGCTGTGCTATCTGGCGTTGCTATTCCTTTCGATGCCGATCGACCGCCTGGTCTAGTAGAAATCCGGCCCGTGGACCGCGAGACGGCAAGACGAAACATGACGGCGGGGCTGCTCGCGGCCGCCATTGCCACGGCGATCTTCGCGCTCTGCTTCGTTGCCGCGACCCTCTACATCGCATCGTGAGCGCGGAGCGCAGAGACAGCGAGCAGCCGGCCGAGCTGGTCTACACCGCCCGCCCGTCCTGGGCGCCGATGTTCTTCGCCTTCGCGGCGGCCCTCGCGGTCTGCGGAATCTTCGCGGAGGGCTTCATGGTTCGCGGCTGGATCTACTCGATCATCGGCCTGGTCGTTCTCCTCGTCGCCCTTCGCAGCATGACCCGCAACGCGGTCCGCGGCTTCTTCCGGCTGCCGCGCAGGCAGAAGGTTCGCGGTGCGGCACTCCCGATCGAACCCATCACTCCCCCCCGCCCCTGAGGGGCCCCGAGCAGCTCTAGTCGGGAGTCATGCCGGACGTGGCGCCATCGGACGTCCAGACGCGCACGATGTCGCGTATCGAGAGGACGCCCACCAGCTCGGCATCCTCGAAGACGACGAGGTGCCGAATCCCGCGCCGCGACATCTCGAAGGCGGCCCTCTCGAGGCTCCAGTCCGGTGCGGCGGTGATGACACTGCCACTCATGTGGTCCGCCACCAGCTCGGTATCCGGATCCTCGCCGCGCCCGATCGAGTTGAGGATGTCGCGCTCGGTGACGATGCACGGCACCGGTTTCTCGTCGTCTGTCACGAGCGCCGCCCCGACACCCTTCTCGACCATCTTGCGCGCCGCCTCGCGAAGTGTGTGCGAGGGGCCGACGGTCAGAACCACATCTGACATCCCTTCCCGAACCTGCATCTCTTCCCTCTCTTTCAGGGGTCGCGCGAGATCGTGTGAATCGTCTCAAGCCTACCCGACAGCCCCCGTGGGCAGGCAACTTTGATGGGACCCCCGATCTATAGACTCCTGCGCCCCTCGGGCCCCACGACCATGCCGATGCCAGCAAAGCCAAGCCGCCTTCCAATCGCCATCCTGGCCGCGGCCGCTGTGGCGCTGGCGGCGTCCGGCTGCGGCACCAGCGCCGCAAACGTCGACCGCGGGCGGGTTCTCTTCATCCAGAGGTGCGGGACCTGTCACACGCTGGCCCAGGCGGGCACCACCGCGCAGATCGGGCCGAATCTCGATGACGCCTTCGCTGCTGCGCGAGCGGCCGGCGAGACAGGCGACACGGTCGAAGGCATCGTCAAGGCGCAGGTTGAGTTCCCGCGCCCGAGCAACGCCGATTCCGCCGTCTCGATGCCCGCCGACGTCGTCAGCGGCAGGGATCTCGAGGATGTCGCTGCGTATGTCGGGCGCTACGCCGGGGTCCCAGGCGCGGCACCTCCGAAAGCCGCGGGTGGGGCCGGCGCTCAGGTGTTTGCCGGCAACGGCTGTGGCGGCTGCCACACCCTGGCCGCCGCCGGAGCGGGTGGCGTCGTAGGCCCGAACCTCGACGAAGTCCTGCCCGGCCAGACCGCGGCGATGGTCGAAGAATCGATCGTCGACCCCAACGCCAAGATCGCCAAGGGCTTCCAGGCGAACATAATGCCGACGAGCTTCGGCACATCGCTTTCGCCGGCCGAACTCGAACAGCTGGTCGAATACCTGATCGAATCGACGTCGAGCGGCACGAAGTAGAGGTCTCCGGCGAGTCGGCTCAGCCGGCGTCCTCGGCACATGCTTCTCTGCAAACCGGATCCCCGAGAGACGGCTGTTGCGATGATGCCTGCCGATGCGTGAGCGACTGAAGATCACGCCCCAGCTGTACGCGCGCGTGACGCTGCTGGCGCTCGGAGCGCTGTCGCTGATCGTTCTCACCGGGGCGGCGGTGCGGCTGACCGGTTCCGGGCTCGGCTGTCCGGACTGGCCGAAGTGCTACGGCCAGACGGTCCCGCCGCTGAATACCCACGCCGTGATCGAGTACGGCAACCGGGTCTTCACCGGGATCGTAGGGATCGCGGTGATCGCCGCCAGCGTGCTCGCCTGGTTTCGCCGACCGTTCCGCTGGCATCTGGCGCTCTTCGGGGCAATGCTGCCGCTGGGCGTCCTCTGCCAGGCGATCCTCGGAGCGCTGGTCGTGAAGTTCCATCTCGCCCCCGGGCTGGTGATGTCGCATTTCATGCTCTCGATGCTCCTGCTCGACGCGGCCTTCGCCCTCGCCTGGTGCTCGCGCTATGAGCCCTGGGAGCGGCGGCGCTCCACCGATCGCCTCGGCGTCTGGGCCGTTCGCTGCCTGATCCCATTTGGACAGCTGACGATCCTCGCGGGCACGGTTGCCACCGCTTCCGGTCCCCACGCCGGCGCGCACCGCGGGCAGCTCGTCCACCGCTTCACCTTCGAGGGAACGGGCACCCTGGAATGGGTTGTCCAGCGCCATGCCCTGATTGCGACGGCGTTCGGCCTCGCCACCGTCGCAACCTGGCTCCTCCTGCGCCGCCCTGGCGGCGACAGGCGAGCGTTGCGACCCCTGACCGTGGTGATCGGTCTCCTGGCGCTCCAGGGCGTCCTGGGCGGCGTGCAGTGGGCTCTGAAGCTGCCCTCGGAGCTCGTCTGGCTCCACGTCGCCGTCGCCACGGTCACCTGGCTCGCAATGCTCTGGACGGTGGCCACGGCGGGCCGGCTCGAACCCAGGGACGCCACCCCTGAAGCAAATGACGCAGCGACGTCTCAGCGCCCGGGTCGCACCCCGGCGTTAACTCAGAGCTGATCTACGACGGCGCGACCGCCTGGCCCGGCACTGAGGTCGACGACGACGTGAGTGACCGGTAGGTCGATCTCCTCGCGGGCCCGCTCAACCACCCCCTGCTCGAGCCAGTGCGAGCGCTGCGGTGGATGGGTTGAAATCACGATCTCGTCGGCGGGGAAGACGCGAAGCGCGTCCTCGATCGCCACCCTTGGGTCTGAATCCCCGATCTGCCCCTTTGCCCTGAGCCCGAGTTTCCTCAGCTCGATCATCGAAAGCTCCATCCGCTGGCGGGCCAGCTCGACCGCTTCGTCGACATCCGAGGCCCAGTGTGCGGCACGGGATCCGACGAGGGCCGGCGTGATCACCAGGATCTCGCTGTCCCGCCCCCGGCAGCGCCGGCGGATCTCGGCCAGCAGCGCCTCTCCCCCGACCGTCTCGTTGGCGACCACCAGCAGGCGGAACCGCTGCCCGTCACCGCCGCCGACCGAGATGCTGCGAGGCAGGGTGCCGCGTGCGCTGCGGTAGGCGAAGCCGGCTCCAAACCCCAGCAGAGCGGCCGCCCAGACGATCCCGACGGCCGGTCTGGTCAGCAGCGTCAAGACGATCACCGACAGCGCCCCGAGCCCGATTACAACAACCCAGCGAAACGCGTCAGCCTCGGACCGGAGAGGATTGTGCATGCCCCATTCTTACCCGAAAGCCTTAAGGACCTATCCCGGTAGGGAGGTGCCCCTGGGGCGGTTCAGGGCTTATCCCCGCTGTGCGGCTCGCCGGCCGCGCACGCGGGGGTATGAGGCAGGCTCTCAGAGGATGTAGACCGTCGTGTAGACGATCAGCCACATGATGTCGACGAAGTGCCAGTAGATGCCCGGCACCTCGACGCCGAGGTGGTCTTTCGCCGCCGGCCCGAAATGGCCGCGGAAGGCTCGAATCGTGGCGAAGCTGAGGAGCATCAAGCCGACGAAGACGTGGGCGCCGTGCAGCCCGGTCAGGCTGTAGAAGATCGAGCCGAAGGAGAGGTCGCGGGCGCTGAAGCCGAGGTGCACGTACTCGTTGATCTGGATGAAGAGGAAGGTGGCGCCAAGCATCCAGGTCAGCGCCAGGCCGAGTTTGAGACCGGCCCGGTTGCCGCGCCGGATCGACTCGAGGGCGTAGTGGATCGTGAAGCTCGAGGAGACCAGGATCGCGGTGTTAACGCCGGCGACGGCGACCGGGAGCTTGAAGGGTTGGGGTGGCCAACTCGCCGGGTGAACGACGACGCGCAGGAAGAAGTAGGAGGCGAAGAAGGCTCCGAACAGCATTACCTCGGAGACGATGAAGAGCAAAATCCCCAGCGTCTGGCGATCGATCCGCGAGCTGTGATGCGCCTCGGGCGGGCCGTGATGCTCCTCATGTCCGTGGCCGAGTGCGACCGATGCGCTCTCCATCAGGACTCCCCTCCTTCGGCGACCGCGGCCGCCACAGCGGTTGCCGGCCTGCCGGCCTCCAGATGCTCGACCGGCTTCTCGGTGATCTCGCGGACGCGACCGATCAGGTCCTCCTCGAGCCAGCGCGACGCCTCCCCGGCGAAGGTCGAGATCAGCACCTCGTCGACCCGGTAGTGCTCGATCGCGTTCTTCACGGCGTGAAAGGGATCCGGGCTCATCGGCTGCCCGGTCGCGTCGACGTCGGCGCGATACAGCTCGGCGAGGGTCGATGCGAGATCGCGAACCACTTCCGCCTCCGAGACGTCATCCGAGCGTGGGCAGATGATCGTGTAGCGGTGCGGGCGCTGACTGGCGCGCTCCTTGAGCCGGTTGACGAGGTCGGGGCTGGCCACGGTCTTGGTGGCGACGACGAGGGTGTGGATCACGTCCCAGCGGATCGAGTCGTCCTCGATCCGGACTGGAATGTGAGTTACCTTGACCTCAGGCTCAAAGCGATTGCGAGCCCACTCGACGAGGTCCTTGCGGGTAAGCCCGAAGCGGGTCTCGGAGAGGCAGGAGAGCAGGACCTCGCTGGGTTCATGCGCCCGCACCGCGTCATCGAGCGCAAGCGCCGGGTCCGGGTCCATGATCTCGCCGACGGAGTCGATCCCGTACTGCGAGAGGATCGCCATCGTCACCTCGACGCGCGCCCGGGCCGCGTCGCGCAGCTCGCCGGAGGCGATCAGCTGGCCGACGGCGGGCTGGTTCTGCGGTGCCGCAACCGCCACGAACGGAACGTGCTCGACCCGCTCGCGGACCGCTTGCAGGAGCTTGCGCCCGCCGGCAACCTCGTTGAGGAAGACGAGCAGGGGCCCGGAGGTCACACCGCTCACGTTGACCCCGCCACCGCCGGCTCGGGTTTGGCGACCTCGGCGCCTTCACCGCCCATGATCGCGTGGCGGGCGCCGGGGACGCCGAACTCATACGGTCCCCCGACCACGCGCGGGACCTCGTCGAAGTTGAAGATCGGCGGCGGCGAGGACACCTGCCACTCGATCGTCTTGGCGCGCCAGGGGTTGCCCTCGGCGCGCGGGCCGAAGCGCCAGCTGACGATCATGTTGTAGAGGAAGACGAGCTGCACGGCGCCGAGCAGGAAGGCGAAGCAGCTGATCAGCAGGTTCCAGTTGCCGAACTGCGCCGCGTAATCGGCGACCCGCCGCGGCATCCCGTCCATCCCGATCCAGTGCATCGGCAGGA
>JBAVGD010000049.1:0-3026 GCA_049684635.1 Solirubrobacterales bacterium
ATGCCGAGCATGCGGTCGGTGACCATGAAGCCGCCGACGATGTTGATCGCGCCGAAGGTGACGGCGACCGTGCCGATCACGTACTCGAGCGGGTCGTTGGCGTAGCCGAGGACGATCAGCCCGCCGAGCATGACGATGCCGTGGATCGCGTTGGTCTGCGACATCAGCGGCGTGTGCAGGGTGGTCGGCACCTTCGAGATCACCTCGAAGCCGACGAAGGCGGCGAGCACGAAGATCGTGATCTCGGTCATCAGGCTCATAGGACAACCTCCCCGCGCGCCGCTCCCCCGCGAGGAATCAGATATGCCCGCTCGGTCGCTGCCGCGCTCACTTGGCGGCCCTCTCGTTGCGAATCTCGCCGCCATGAGTGATGCAGGCGGCGGCGATGATGTCGTCCTCGAAATCGATGTTCAGTTGACCCTCCTCGGTAACCATCAGGCCGAGCAGGTTGTCGAGGTTCTTCGCGTAGAGCTGGGAGGCCGGGGCGGGCATCTCGCTTGGCAGGTTGCGCGGGCCGATCACCTTGACCCCACCCTCGACCACGGTCTGCCCGGCCTGGGTCAGCTCGCAGTTGCCGCCGCTCTCGGCGGCGAGGTCGACGATCACCGAACCGGGCTGCATCCCGCGCACGGCCGCAGCGGTGATCAGCAGCGGCGCCGGCCGGCCGGGGATCGCGGCGGTGGTGACGATCACGTCCTGCTTGGCGGCGTTCTCGCCGATCGCCTCCACGACCTTGGCGTTCTCCTCGTCGGTCAGCGGCCGGGCGTAGCCGCCCTCGCCTTCGGCGTCGGGGATGAAGTCGAGCTCGAGCGGGCGACCGCCGAGCGAGGCGATCTGCTCCCAGGCGGCGCGGCGGATGTCGAAGCCGGTGACGATCGCGCCGAGGCGCTTCGCCGTGGCGACCGCCTGCAGGCCGGCCACGCCGGCCCCCAGCACGAGAACCCGGGTCGGAGGAACAGTGCCGGCCGCGGTGGTCATCATGCCGAAGAAGCGGCCCGACTTCCGGGCGGCGATCAGCGTCGCCGCGTAACCGGCGGCGGCGGCCTGCGAGGAGAGGGCGTCCATCGCCTGTGCCCGCGTGGTGCGTGGGATTGCCTCCATCGCGAAGCTTGTCGCTCCCGCCTGCGCGAGCGCCTTGTTGGTCTCCGCCGAAGTCCAGGGCGCCAGGTGGCCGATCAGAACCTGGCCTGAGCTGAGGCGACCGATGTCCTCCGCCGAGGGAACGGCGACGCGTAGGACGACGTCCGCGCCCCAGGCCGCGTCGGCGCTGGTCAGCTCCGCACCGGCCTCGCTGTACTGGGTGTCGGGATGCCCGGCGGCGTCTCCTGCCCCCGACTCAACCAACACCTCAAGCTTCTCATTCCCCTTCAGAGACTTGACCACATCTGGAACGAGCGCCACGCGGCGCTCGCCATCTGCGGTCTCTTTCGGAACTCCGATCTTCATCTCTGCCGGCGCGGGAGCCTATGACAACCGGCTCCCTCGATGCCGTCACCCCACCCGCGAGCGACTCAGAGCCGGTCTCGTAACCCCGCGTGTGCGACTGGCGAACGCCGCACCTTGCGCGGGCCGGCGTCCTCAGGGGCCGGCAATGCACCCGGCATTGGCCAGCCTCCGGGTCCCCGTGGTTAGCCGATCAGGGCGGCGAGACGCTCGATCGTGTGGAGCTGCTCCGCCCGGTCGGTGTGGACCGGGGAGACGATTGGGCGGTCGACGCCGGCGGTGCGGAAGCGCTCGATCCGCTCCGCGACCTCCGCCTCGCTGCCGACCAGCGAGGTTGCCTTGACGATCTCGTCGGGCATCGCCTCGAAGGCGCCGGCCCGGTCGCCGTCCTGGAAGAGCCGCTGCACCTCGTCGGCGACGTCGCCGAAGCCGAAGCGATGGGCGAGGTCAACGTAGAAGTTGGTCTTGCGGCTGCCCATGCCGCCGAAATAGAGAACCAGGCCGGCCTTGACGACGCTCTTCGCCGCCTCCTGGTCGCCGTCGATCGCGACCTGCAGAGAAGGCGACACCTCGAGATCGGAGCGCTGCCGGCCACCCTTGGCGAAGCCCATCTCTAGGTGTTCGCCCCAGGTCTGCACGAAGGCGTCGACGCTGAAGAAGATCGGGATCCAGCCGTCGGCGATCTCGGCCGCGAGCTCGACCGATTTGCGGCCGATCGCCCCGAGGAAGATCGGGATCCGGTTGCGCTCGGGATGGAAGTTCAGCTTCAGCGCCTTTCCCTCCCCGCCCGGCAGCGGCAGCTTGTAATGCTCGCCGTCGTGCTCAAGCTTGCCCTCGCGAGCGACGATCTCGCGTACGACTTCGACGTACTCGCGGGTCCGACCCCACGGCTTGGCATAGGGCACGCCGTACCAGCCCTCTGAGACCTGCGGCCCGGACGGCCCGAAGCCGAACATGAAGCGCCCGCCCGAGAGCTTGTCGATCGTGGCCCCGGCCATCGCGGCCGCGGCGGGCGGGCGGGCGGGAACCTGCATGATCGCGGCGCCGAGGTTGATCGTGCTCGTCTGCGGCGCCAGCCATGCGAGGACGCTGACGACGTCAGAGCCGTAGGACTCCGCCGCCCACACCGACTCGAAACCCGCCGCCTCGGCCGCACGCACGACCTCGAGCGCGTCCTCGCCCGCGGGACCGATCCCCCAATAGCCCAGGTTGAGGCCAAGCTTCAACGCCATCCGACCCTCACCCTATTGAATGTGTCGCATGACCGACCGAGGCCGGACCGACAGGGACCGCGCGCGACGAGGGGCCGTATGACCATCGCGGGTGCCGCATGACCGACGCAGCGCTGGAGCAGGGCCTCTCGAGCGCCGAGGCGGCGAAGCGGCTGCGCAAGCTCGGACCGCCGCCCGAGACCTCTTCGCGTTCGGTCTCGAGCATCGTCGCCGGCAACGTCTTCACTCTGTTCAACGCGATCATCGGCGTCTTCTTCGTGCTGATCCTCTCGCTGGGGTTGCTGGCCGATGCCGTATTCGGCCTGATCGCGATCGTCAACTCCTACATCGGGATCCGCCAGGAGCTGAAGG
>JBAVGD010000050.1:0-9227 GCA_049684635.1 Solirubrobacterales bacterium
GCTTTGGCTCCTCGGCAAGCATCCCCAGGTACTTCTTCTTCGTCTCCTCCGAGCCGCCGAGCAAGACCGGGGCGCTGGCGAGCCCGTTGCAGGTGAGGGAGGTGCCGATGCCCGAGCAGCCCCAGCCCATCTCCTCCTCGATCAGGGTGCCGGAGAGGTAGTCGAGGCCGGGCCCGCCGTAGGCCTCGGGGATGTGGGTGTTCATCAACCCGACCTCCCAGGCCTTGTCGACGATGTCCTGGGGCCAGGTGCCCTCCTTGTCGTACTCCCAGGCGACCTTGCGGATCTCTTTCTCCGCGAAGTTGTGGGCCAGCTCGCGTAGATCCTTCTGCTCATCGGTCAGGGTGAAGTCAACCACTGCTCGAAGCTCCTTCTGTTCGGAGACGTAAACTGATTGACTGGTCAGTCAACCAGCCGAAGACTATCGGATGAGCCGCGTTCCGTGGGAACGGCCTTCCCCTCCTTTTCCATGGAAACTCCGCATTCCCCCTTCGCTAAACCCGCATCTCCACCCCTCCCCATCAGCCCCGCGTACCCTTGTGCCATGGCTCTTTCGCTGGCCACGACTACGGTCGACACCGGAACGGTCCTGCTGCTGATCACGCTGGTCACCGCGCCAATCGCGGCAATTGCCTTCGCCGGCTCGGGTCGCGTCTGGCGAGAGATTGGCAAAGGACGCTTCGCGATCGAACAGGACCATCCGCCGAAGGGCACGCCAGAACCCGATCCGGCGACCGACAAGGCAGAGCAGGCAGCCGAGGCGCGGCAGATGCTCGAAGCGAAGTCCTACCGCCGGCGGCAGCGCGGCGAAGCGCCGCTGAATGTGGAGTCGGAGCTGAAGCGACTCCTCGGGGAGACTTCCAGCACACATCCGACTCCAGACGCCGAGCTCCGTTCCGAAGTCCGGCGCCTCGTAATCACCCGCAACGAACGGCGCCTTCGCCAGGGGAAGGCCCCGCTTGACGTGGAGGCAGAGACCGAGCGGCAGCTCGCCGATTCCATAGGATCGGGTTGATGTCCCCGGCCCGCAAAGAGAACCTTTTCCAGGTCGAGGACCTGCTCAACCAGCCCGGGACCTATTTCAACCCGCAGACCGAGGTGATCGTGGTCGTCGATGACTCGGCCTCGCTCGATCGGGAGGTCTTCAACATGGAGGACTACGAGGGGGCTGACTGGATTCGCATCTCCGAGGATGTCCCAATCGACGAGGACCGGCGCGACGAGGCGCTCGAGCACTTCCAGACCCACTACCACCCGGGATCCGGCGGATCCGTGTCCGCGACGGCTCTCGAGCAGGGCGACGAGGAATTGGACGGGGATGAGGCCGGTCAGGAGCCCGGACGGGAGGATTGATGCTGGAAGCAGGGCGAGGCCAACGCCTGGGGCGGCCGGGACCGCGGGCGACTGGCTCGACACCGCGATCGAGCCGGATGCGAAGCGGGTCCGCACCGGCAGCGACCGCTGGCTGGCGGGCGCCGTGCGCGACTGTCTGCACACGACCCTGTTCGGCGTGCCGGTCGCCTGAGCGATGACTGACACGCCCGCGGACGGCGCCGGCGGAGGCGGGTTCAAAGCCCGCGCTGGCGCCCTGACCCTGCTCTACCTCGCCAGCCCGATGGACCGCGGCGTCCTGCTGACGCTGCTGGCCGAAGCCACCACCGGGGCCGAAGTCCTGGACGAGCTGGAGGCCCCCGACCTCGAGGACCTGGACACGATCGTCGCCCTCTTCAGCGACCCCTACATGCTCGAACCGGCCGATCCCGACCACCCGCCGGGCGCTCCGATCGGCCCGGACACGATGATGCAGGCGACCCCGGCGGGCCACGAGATGCACTTCGTCGGCATCGCCCTCGAACGCTGGCTCGCCGGCTGCCCCGACGGGCCGGTCGAGCTAGGACCGGATGCGGGGCCCGTTCTAGCGCCGCTGCTGACCGGGTGGTGCTCGATGGTCACCGCCGCCCTCGCGGCCGGGCCGCTGACCGCGGCTGAGACACAGGAGGCGATCCAGGTCCTCGACCTCGAGACGGTCGAAGCGCGGATCGAGGAGCTGGAGGAAGCGGGCCAGCTCGAGGCCCTCCCCGGCCCGAACGGCGAGCCACGCTACGCCGTGACCGAGTGGCTGCGCGCGGGCATCGCCCCGCTTGCCGCTGCGGCGCGGCTGGAGCTCCGCCATCCGCCCGGCGACACCGCGGCGTTTGCCGCCCTCGACGTCGAGGCCTCCTTCCTACTGACGCTGCCGCTGTTGCGGCTGCCGCGAAGGATGTCGGGATCCTGCTCGTTGGCGGTGGAGCTGGACGAAAGCGTCAGCGGCAGTCCGGCCGGCGTCACCGTGCGGGTCGAGGGCGGGCGCGTGGTCTCCTGCGAGCGGGGCATCGACGACGACGCCGATGCCCGGGCCGTCGGCTCCACGGCCGACTGGCTGGACACGCTGATCGAGCGCAGGGCCGAGCGGGTCCGCTCCGGCGGCGAGCGCCGCCTGGCCCGTCGGCTGCTCTACGAGCTGCACAGGACCCTGTTCGGCTGACTCATTCGCCGCGCAATTCGCCGACCAGCTGCACGGCGGTCTCGCCCACCGCATCGAGGCTCCGACGGGAGAGCTTGTCCAGGCCGTCAACGAGGGTGTGGCCGGGGTAGCGCCAGTCGATCAGGTCGACCGCCACCAACTTCGAGTTGCCCGACCAGAACGGCGACCTCGTCAAGCTCTCCGACCTCAGAGGCCAAACAGTCGTACTGTATTTTTATCCCCGCGCCGACACGGTGAGCTCGCGCCACGGTGGAGTCGGTGATGATCGGCGAGGGACGCGGGCGCGACCGAATCACGGTCAAGCTGTTCAGCGAGTAGGCGCCGCGCCTCAGCGTCGAGGATGCGACAAGGCGACGTCGTAGCGCCCGCGTTCGTAGCGCGCCCGCTTGGGGTCGGGATAGATGACCTCCTCGCGGGAACGGCAGGACCGCAGGGCCTTGCGGTCGATCTTCTCGAGAAAGGCGAAAGGGGCGAGTTCGCCCGACCACAGGCTTTGCCATGATTTCTGCGATGAAGCAGCAGCTTCACATCAAAGTCAGCGGTGGCTTGGAGGGCGATTTCGTCGTCACTGAGGAGCGCGGCGGAGACGAGTTCGTCATCACCCGCGAGTCCGCACCCTCGTTAAAGGGCATTCGTGAGCGCGCCGGCGCTCGCGAGGCGACCGACGAGGAGTTCGCTGCCTTCGAGGCCGACCACGGCCCGTTCCTCCCGCCTGACGGCGAGGGGTAAGACTTGGCCAAGGGGCCGGACGCCCTCCCCTGCGGTCTTTGACGACGCCCTGTTCGATTTCGATGTCGAGCGGGCGAGCGATGCCGGCGCCGACGCCGCTCGGGCTGCGCGAAAGCGCTTTGAGGGAGACGGGGTTCCGCGCGACGAGCTGCGTCTCTGCGAAGCAAGAGGGCACCGAAGGCACCGAGCTACCGCATCCGGCGAGCCGGCGTCAGGCGGCCACGACGTCGACCGGCCAGGCGCCTGAGCGCACGCGCTCGTAGAGCGTGTCCGGCGCGAGGTCGGCGCCCCCGGGCCAGGCGACCGTGCCCTCGGCGATGTGGACCTCGCGGAACCCCTCCGGGGTTCGTGCGCGCTCGAAGACCAGACCCCGCAGGCGAGCGAGGACGTCGACTCTGCCGGTGGTGCCATCGGCGAAGGTCAGTTCGAGCACCCCGTGCTCGATGACCTCTACAGCGGTGATGTCGTAGTCGGGAACGTTCATCGCAACGGCTCTATGGACTTGATTGTGCCACCTTCCACGGGCAAGGCGCCAATTCTCCTCGAGCTCTGCTTGATGAAGCTCGGCCCAGGCCAAGACGAAGCGGAGTTGGCGGCGAGGCAGGCTGCTCTCGATGACCTCCAAGCTGTCGATGCGGACCTTGGCGTGGCCATCGGCATGCTGAGCATGGAATGGGGATAGCCGTGGTCGTCGTGGAACATCCTGATGGCTATCCCGAAGAAGCTGCTGATGCGGGGCATGGCGGCGATCCTTTCGTCTCGAGGCCGCTCCACGCGAATGGGAGTTGAGCTAGCCTCCGGCGCCGATGCTCCAAGCAGGCAACAAAGCTCCCGACTTCGAGCTGCCTGATCAGAACGGCGATTCGGTCAAGCTCTCCGCCCTCAAGGGCCACACGGTCGTACTGTATTTTTATCCCCGTGCTGACACTCCCGGCTGCACAACGCAGGCCTGTGGCATCCGCGACCGCGACGCGGATTACGAAGCGCGCGGCGCGAGGGTTATAGGCATCTCACCGGATCCGGTCGAGGACGTGAAGAAGTTCGCCGACAAATTCGACCTCAACTTCACGCTGCTGGCCGACGCCGACCACGCGGTCGCCGAGCGCTACGGCACCTGGGTGGAGAAGTCGATGTACGGGAAGAAGTACATGGGCGTACAGCGCGCCACCTTCCTGATCGACGCCGACGGGGAGATCGCCAAGGTCTTCCCCAAGGTCTCCCCGCAGACGCACGATGAGGTCGTCCTCGAGGCGCTGGCCGAACTCGCCGCCTGAGTGCGACGCGCAGACGGCTGACCCTGGGACACCGCCAACCGGCGGGGTAGCTCAGGCGAAGTAGAAGGCGAGGCCGAAGACCACGTAGACCGCGAGCAGCTGGACACCCTCGAACCAGGTCGACTCGCCGTCCTGGGTGACGTAGTTGGCAATCAGAATCGTGAGCAGGAGTGCGCCAAGCTCGAAGCCGTTGAAGACCAGGGCCAGCGGATGGGGTCCGAGCAAGAAGGAGGCAAGCACCAGGACCGGCGCGACGAACAGGGCAACCTGGGCGCTCGAGCCGATCGCCACGTTGACGGCCAGATCCATCTTGTTCTTGTACGCGACTAGGACCGCGACCCAGTGCTCTGCCGCGTTGCCGACGATCGCAACCACGATCACGCCAATGAAGAACTCGGAGAGGCCGACGGACTTGGAGGCCTCGCTGATCGAACCAACCAGAACCTCCGACATGACGCCGACCAGAACTCCGGCCACGGCCAGCGCGATGACCGAGGACCGCACAGACCAGCCCCATGTGCCCTCGTCCCCATACTCGGGATTGAAGATGTCGCGATGGGTCTTCAGGGAGAAGACGAGGCCGATCACATAGGTGGCGATGAGGACGATCGCAACCGCTAACGAGAGGTGCTCCACCGTGGTGCCGTAGTCGACGATTTCAGCCCCGGGAGAGGGAAGCCCCGTGCCCTCGACCAGCTCGAAGATGGCGGGCATCAGCAACGCGGCGGCGGCAAGCAGCAGCATCGAGGTCTGAACGCTTGCCCCCGTCCGGCTGAAGGTCTGCTTCTCGCGCCCTATGCCGCCCACCAGCATCGCCCCGCCCAGGACCAGCAGAATGTTGCCGATGATCGAGCCCACGATCGAGGCCTTGACCACCTCGTGGAGGCCCTGGCCAAGCGCAAAGAGAGCGATGATCAGCTCCGGCGCGTTTCCGAACGTGACGTTGAGCAGACCTCCGATTCCAGGCCCAGACCGAGCGGCGAGCTCCTCTGTCGCGCGACCCATCAGCGCAGCGGTGGGGACGATGCCCAGGGCGGATGTAACGAAGACCACAGAAGCGGAGCTACCCGCCAAGTCCAGCGCCACCGCGATCGGAATCATCGGCACGAGCCAGTAAGGCCAGCCGTCAGGGCTGCGTAGGAAGGCGCCGGCCGAGCGCCGGGAATTTGAGTTGGCTCGGTTGTCCATGCCGGCAAGCGTACGCGTAAAGACGAGAGGCCCCGCCGGTGCGGAGCCCCTCGCAAGCCGCTTGGCGTCGACCCCTTACTTCAGCAGGGCGGCGCACTTCTGCAGGTCGACAGGCGACGTCGCATGCCGCAGGCAGTTGACGTAGGCCTGCTGACCGCCGACGCTTGGCACTTCGCCACCGCTCGCCGCGCCGCCCGAGGAACCGCTGCCACCGACGGAGCCACCTCCGTTTGCACCGCCGAGACCTTCCAGCACACCACCGAGTCCCCCTTCACCGCTGAGGGCGCCGGCCAGTTCGAGCGGATTGACGCCGAGCTTCTGGAAGAGGTCGTTGAGCGGCTTCGCCCCCTGCGGAGCGGAGATTTCCTGTCCTTCGTTGACGCCGGTCAGCAACAGGTCGAGGCTCAGTTCAACGCTTTCGGGCCCTTCCGCTGATTCGGCCGATGGTTCGATCGTCAGCTGCGCCGAGGCCCGCCGCACGATGTGGTCTTCGCCGACGTAGAGGTCGACGTGCGCAACCTTGACGGCGTCTTCGACCGTGCCCTTTGCCTTTTCGAGTTCGCCGATCGGGGGGAATGCCCCGGTCGCGTTCAGCTGGGCGCTGCAGGCAGGATCTTCCGCGAGTTCCATCAGCGCTTCGATGCCCCCGGGGATATTGAGATCGCCACTCACCTTGGTGGTGCTGGTTCCCCCCACATCGGAGCTGCCGTCATTCGAGAGGTTGTCGACGAAGTCCGCGACCTTGAGCTTGCCGGCCACTTCCTGGCACCCGGAGGACCCCGCCGACTGCGTTTCTTCACCGCTCTGCCCGAGTCGCTTGATCGCCGATTTGAGGAAGCTGAACGTGGTCGGATCGACTTCGTAGTCGGTCCCTTCATAGCTCACATAGGCGGTGTTCGGAAGCAGCACCAGACCGCCTTCGAAATTGACGTCTTCGCCGTTGATCGAGCCCTTCGCCTTAACCGTCAGGTCCAGTTCCGGCGGGCTGCCTTCGCCTTCGCTCTGGAACGGGCCCGAAAGGCTGACATTGAGGTTTCCACCTTCGCTGCCCTTCGCGTGAACGTCGAGCGAGAGTTCGAGGTTCCCGCTGTGGACGCCCTGCAGGGTGGCTTCGTCAATCACCGTCTGCGGATCCTGGCTGCTGCTGCCCCCTCCACCGCCGCATGCGACCAACCCGACGGCCAGTGCAAGAAATGCGAAGAATGCGAAGAAGAATCGAAGTCGGCTCAAAGCGATTGGCCTCCTGGGGAGTGGGGGTTGCGACGTGCTCGGCAGATGGTAAAGGGCGAACGGGGTTGCCCGAGGATTCCCGCACAGCCCCGGCAGCGCGAGGCGGCACAGGTCTCGGTGAACCGCAGCGCCGATTATCATCGACTCGAGTGCCGAGTCAGCAAGCAGGCAATCCGAGACTGCCACGCGAGTGAGGCGCGGGAGTCGATCTATGGAAGACGCCCCCGTACCCGCATCCGTAGCCGAGACCAAGCAGGCGCTGGCGGCCGCCGGCTACCTCGCCGACGAGTCGGCGGCGCTGGTCTCCTTCCTCGCCCAGCGGCTTGGCAAGCCGATCCTGGTCGAGGGCCCGGCGGGGGTCGGCAAGACCGAGCTGGCCAAGGCGCTGTCGCGCGCCAGCGGTCGCGAGTTGATCCGCCTGCAGTGCTACGAGGGGCTCGACGAGGCCAAGGCCCTTTACGAGTGGAACTACCGCAAGCAGCTGCTGCGCATCCAGGCCGGCGGCGAGTCCGGCTGGGAGGACGTCCACGGCGACATCTTCGGCGAGGAGTTCCTGCTGGCGCGGCCGCTGATGCAGGCGATCGCCAGCCCGGAGCCGGTCGTCCTGCTGATCGACGAGATCGACAAGACCGACCAGGAGTTCGAGGCGATGCTGCTCGAGCTGCTCTCCGACTTCCAGATCACGATCCCCGAGCTGGGCCAGGTGAGCGCCAGCTCGATGCCGATCGTCGTCCTCACCTCTAACAACTCGCGCGAGCTGACCGAGGCGCTGAAGCGGCGCTGCCTCTACCTCTGGCTCGACTACCCGGAACTGGAGCGCGAGATGGAGATCGTCCGCCTGCACACGCCCGACCTACCCGAGGCGCTGACCCAGCGGCTGGTCGAGGTGGTGCGGATGGTGCGCGCGCTCGACCTGAAGAAGCCGCCCTCGATCGCCGAGACGATCGACTGGGCGCGCACCCTGCTGCTGATGGGCGCCGAGGACATCGACCGCGAGACCTTCGAGCAGTCGATGTCGATCATCGTCAAGCACCGCACCGACATCGACCTGGTCGCCGAGCGCGTCGGGATGAAGCTCTCGGCGCCGACCCAGGCGGGGTGAGCGCCGCGGCCTCGCCCTACGGGCCGCGCGCCGAGACCGGCCCGCCCGGGCTGGCGGCGAAGCTGCTCGGCTTCTGCGAGGAGCTGCGCGGCGAGGGCGTGGCCGTCGGGACGTCTGAGATCCTCGACGCCTTCGCCGCGCTCGAGCAGGTGCCCTGGGAGTCGCGCGACGACTTCCGCGAGGCGCTGGCGACGACGATCGCCAAGTCGCAGGAGGACCGCCGCCTCTTCGAGCTGCTCTTCGAGCGCTGGTTCTTCCGCGCCGCCGAGGCGGAGGCGATAGAGCGCGAGATCGGCGAGACCGAGCAGCGCCACGAGGGCGCCGAGCGGCTCGACATCGACGAGCTGCGCGAGCAGATCCGCCAGGCGATAATCGACGGCGACGAGGGTCGGATGCGCGACCTGGCCCGCCTGGCGATCGCCGCCTTCGGCCGTCAGGGCGAGGGCTCGGGCGTCGTCGGCGTCGACGTGCAGCGGATCCGGCGGACGCTGGAGCTCTCGGCGGGGACTCAGCCGCAGGGCGAGGCGAGCGACGGCGCCGCCGAGCTGCCGCCGATCGACCGCGACCAGCTAAACCGCTTCGAGCGCCACCTGCGCCGCGAGCTCGAACGCGACCTGATCGAGCGCACCGAGACCCTTCCCCCCTCCCGCCCGCTGGCCGAGCTCGACCGGGCGCTGCCGACCAGCCCGACCCAGGACCTGGCCGCGGTGCACCGTGCGGTCTCGCAGATGAAGCGCCGCCTGGCAACGCTGGGGCAGGAGCAGCGCGGGCGGCGCAGGGGCCGGCACGTGGACGTGCGACGGACGATGCGCGCCTCGCTCGAGACCGGCGGGGTACCGATGCACCTGCGCTACCGGCCGAAGCGGCCGCGGCGGCCGGAGATCTACGTGCTCTGCGACGTCTCGACGAGCGTGACCTCGGCCAGCGTCTTCTTCCTCTCCGTCCTGCACGCCCTGCACGACTCCTTCCGCAAGCTGCGCAGCTTCGTCTTCATCGAGCGGATCTCCGAGGTGACCGAGATCTTCGAGCACGAGCGCGACTTCCGCGAGATCGCGCGGCGCATCTCGAGCGAGGGCGGCGTCGCCGACGTCTCCGGCTACACCGACTACGGTCGCGTCTGGCTCGAGTTCCTGACCGAGATCTCCGACGACCTCGACCCGCGCTCGACCGTGATCGTGCT
>JBAVGD010000051.1:0-4764 GCA_049684635.1 Solirubrobacterales bacterium
AGCGGGTGCTGGTTCGCGTCGATTTCAACGTTCCCCTCAAGGTGATTCCTCCGCCTGCCGCATCGTCGCAGGCGGAGCCGACCGTGGAGCGGAGGCTGGTCGTAGCCGACGACATGCGGATCAGGGCCGCTCTCCCCACGATCGAACTGCTGCGCGAGCGGGGTGCGGCGGTGATTCTGATGTCTCATCTCGGCCGTCCCAAGCAGGCTGACCCCGGGCTATCGATGCGACCGGTGGGCGAACGGCTCGGCGAGCTACTGGGAGTCGAGGTCCAGCAGGCGCCGGCATTGATTGGCGAGGAGGTTGAGGAGCTGGTCGAGGCTCTGCGCCCCGGAGACGTCCTGCTGCTCGAGAACACCCGCTTCGAGCCCGATGAGACCCAGAATGAGCCAAGGCTCGCGGTGGCGCTATCTGAACTCGCAGACCTATACGTAAACGACGCGTTTGGCGCCGCCCACCGGGCTCACGCCAGCACCGAGGGGGTGGCGCACTATCTGCCCGCCTATGCGGGGCTGCTGCTGGAGCGAGAGGTGACCGAATTGACGCGGGTTGTCGAGTCGCCGCAGCGTCCCCTGGTTGTGGTTCTTGGGGGTGCCAAGGTTTCCGACAAGGTCGGTGTCATCGATCGCTTCCTGGATCTGGCCGACCAGATCCTGATCGGTGGCGCAATGTGCTTCAGCTTCTTCCGGGCTCAGGGCATCCCAACCGGCAATTCGCTGGTCGAGGAGGAGGGCGTGAAGCTCGCGGAGGAGGCGCTGCGCAAGGCGGACTCATCCGATTGCGAGCTGAAGCTACCGGTGGATCTGGTCCTGGGCGAGAGCTTCGACGCGAGCACGGAGTCCCGCGAGAGCGACACGGTCGAGGTTCCGGACGGTTGGATGGGACTCGACATCGGCTCGCGGACCGCCGGCTCCTACGCGGCGGCGATCGCCGCCGCCGGCACGGTTCTCTGGAACGGGCCGATGGGCGTGTTTGAGCTGGAGCCGTTCGCCGCCGGAACCAGGGCGATCGCCGAAGCCGTGGCGGCAGCGCCCGGGACCACCGTCGTGGGCGGTGGCGATTCGGTTGCGGCGTTGCGGCAATTCGGGCTTGCGGAGAAGGTGGACTGGCTTTCGACAGGAGGAGGAGCATCGTTGGAGCTGCTGGAGGGAAAGAAGCTGGCCGGAGTGGAGGCACTGAGAGATGCCTAGACGAACGCCGTATATGGCGGCGAACTGGAAGATGCACAAGACGATTGCCGAGGCGGCACAGTTCATCGATGCGCTGCTTCCCCAGATCAGCGGTACCGGCAATGACGTCGTGATCTGCCCTTCGTTTCTCGCTCTACGAGAGGTTGTAGACCGATCCCGTGGCAGCGCCGTGAGGGTTGCGGCCCAGAACATGCACGAGGCTGAGTCCGGCGCCTTCACCGGGGAGGTCTCGGCGTCGATGCTGGTCGAGGCGGGCGTCGATGCCGTCATCCTCGGTCACTCCGAGCGGCGACAGTACTTCGGCGAGATGGATCAGGCGCTGGCGCGCAAGGTCCCGGTTGCGCTCGCCGCCGGCCTCGAGCCGATCCTCTGCGTCGGGGAGAGCGAGGAGGCGCGCGACGCTGAGCAGACCGAGGGGGTGCTGGAGCGCCAGCTCCAAGCGGACCTTGCCGAGGTCGAGCCGGACAGGCTGGCGGAGGTCGTAATCGCCTATGAGCCGATCTGGGCGATCGGCACGGGCCGCACCGCCACGCCCGATCAGGCGCAGGAGGCAATCGCCTTCATCCGGGATGTGCTGCGCGAGCGGGGGGGAGAGGCCGACCGGGTCAGGATCCTCTATGGCGGGTCGGTGAAGCCGGGCAACGCGGCCGAACTGATGGCGCAGCCCGATATCGACGGGGCTCTGGTCGGCGGGGCGAGCCTCGATCCGGCCGACTTCGCGGCGATCGTGGGAGCGGTGTGACGGACCTGCCCGTACCGTCGCTGGCGCTGGTCATCCTCGATGGCTGGGGCCTTGCGGAGTCCGGCCCGGGCAACGCGATCTCGCTGGCCGAGACGCCGGTTTTCGACCGCCTCTGGCAGGAGTCCCCGCATACGCGGCTTTCCGCCCAGGGGCGCGATGTCGGTCTGCCCGACGGCCAGATGGGCAACTCGGAGGTCGGCCACCTCAATCTCGGCGCCGGCGCCATCGTCAAGCAGGATCTGGCACGGATTGACGATGCGATCTCCGACGGCAGCTTCTTCGAAAACGAGGCGCTGCTGGCTGCCTGCGATCGCGCTCGCCATAGCCCGCGGGGCCGCCTGCACCTGCTCGGACTGGTCTCCGATGGCGGCGTCCACTCGGGTTGGGAGCACATCGAGGCGGCGATCGAGCTCGCCTCTCAAGAGGGTGTGCCGGACGTCGTCTTCCACGCCTTCACCGACGGTCGCGACACCCTGCCGCACGGCGGCCGCGGTTACCTGCAAGAGCTCGAGCGCTGGCTCCAGCATGCGGGCCGTATCGCCACGGTCAGCGGTCGCTACTACGCGATGGACCGCGACACCCGCTGGGAGCGCACGAAGCTCGCCTACGACGCGATCGTCCATGCTCGCGGGCTCCATGCCGGCGGTGCCGAGGAGGCGATCACAGCGTCATACGAGCGCGAGGAGACGGATGAGTTCGTGAAGCCGACCGTGATCGGCGACTACGACGGCGTGGCCGAGGGAGATGTCGCGATCTTCATCAACTTCCGCCCGGACCGTGCCCGCGAGATGACCCGGGCACTTGCCGAACCGGGCTTCAACGAGTTCTCGCGCACCGGTGGGCCGGTAATCGACCTGACCACGATGACCGCATACCGCAAGGGCTGGCCGTATCCGGTCGCCTTTCCCGAGGCACGGCCCAAGGTGACCCTGGCGGAGGTGATCTCCGAGGCCGGCGGGCGCCAGCTCCACGTGGCCGAGACCGAGAAGTACGCGCATGTCACCTACTTCTTCAACGGTGGTCGCGAGGAGGAGTGGGAGGGGGAGGAGCGCTGCCTTGTCGACTCGCCGCGCGATGTCCCCACCTACGATCACAAGCCCGAGATGAGCGCCAGGGCCGCCGCCGATGCCTTCGTCGGTCGCTGGGCGGAGGGCGGCTATCGCTTCGGCATCATCAACTTCGCGAACCCAGACATGGTCGGGCACACCGGCTCGATTCCGGCGGCGGTGAAAGCCGTCGAAACCGTCGACGGTCTGCTCGGGGAGGTGGTCGAGACCGTGGAGCGCTCCGGCGGGGCCTGCATCGTGACCGCGGATCACGGCAACTGCGACAACATGCTCGAGCCGGACGGCTCGCCCAATACCGCCCATTCGCTCAACCCCGTGCCGCTGATCGTGACGGCGGGCGGAATCGAGCTCCGCGGCAGCGGGATCCTGGCCGATGTGGCGCCCACCGCCCTCGAGCTCCTCGGCATCCCGCAGCCGGATGCGATGACCGGCCGCTCCCTGATCGAGAACCACGACTGATGAGTTGACCCACCTATAGGGTCATCAACTCACCACTCGTCGCAATATGAGGGTTGATCCGGAGAGGCTGGGGTTCGAGGTCGAGGCGCGGGACGGCGCCGCGCGATCGGGGGTACTGCGCACCGGGCATGGTGAGGTGCGGACGCCGGCCTTCATCCCGCTGGCGACGAAGGGCACGGTCCGGGGACTCGAGTCGCGTGAGGTTGCCGGGCTCGGCTACGAGCTGATCCTCGGCAACACGTATCACCTCCTTGTCTCACCCGGGCCGGAGCGGATCGCCGCGGCGGGTGGGCTGCACGAGTTCATGGGCTGGGAGCGGGCGCTGATCACCGACTCCGGTGGCTTTCAGGTCTTCTCCCTGGCCCATGGCGGCGTCGCCGAAGAGGTGAAGGGCAGCCGCCGGCCCGGGGGCGACCACGGCTCAGTCGTCTCGATCGCCGAGGAGGGGGTTCACTTTCGCTCCTACAAGGATGGGACCCCGCTCTTCATCTCTCCGGAGATCTCAATGGAGGTGCAGGCAAAGCTCGGCTCCGACATCGCCCTCGTCTTCGACGAGTGCACGCCCTACCACGCCGATCGCGATTACACAGCTCGTTCCATGGAGCGCACCCACCGCTGGTTGGCGCGGTGCGTGGATTGGCACGAGCGCGAAGGTCCCGGGCGCCAAGCGGTTTTTGGAATCGTGCAGGGCGGCGTTCACGAGGACCTTCGCCAGGCGTCGTCGCAGGCCGTCGCCGACGCGCCGGTCGATGGCATCGCCATCGGCGGCACGCTTGGCCGCGACAAGGAGGAGATGCGGGGGGTCCTGGCCATGACCGTGCCGCTGCTGCCCGAGGGCGCGCCGAAGCACCTGCTGGGCATCGGAGAGGTCGACGATCTACTCGCCGGGATTGCCCTCGGCATCGACATCTTCGATTGTGCCGTCCCGACCCGTCTCGCCCGGCACGGCAGTGCCCTGGTCCCCAATCCGGAGACCCGCTTCCGCCTCGACCTGCGGCGGGCAGGCTTCGAGGGCGATTCGAGCCCCCTGGTCGAGGACTGCCCATGCCCAGCCTGCCGGCACCACGATCGCGACTACCTCAACTACCTCTCTCGTGCGGAGGAGCTGACAGCGGTTCGCCTCCTCTGCCTGCACAACCTCACGTACCTGCAGCAGCTCATGACCCACGCCCGCAAAGCAATCGCCACCGGATGCTTCTCCTCCTATGCCTCGAGAATCTTGGCTGGACACCCCCCCTGGAGCGCTGGTTGAGGAGTTGGGCACCCCTCCGAACGGCTTGTACTTTTTCGGCAATCCGTTCGCGGT
>JBAVGD010000052.1:0-2451 GCA_049684635.1 Solirubrobacterales bacterium
TCTTTGGCGCGGTAGCCAAAAAGAACATCCGCGAATCGAACGGCTGGGTAACGGGAGGCGGGATGGCCACGGCCGGGCTCGTGCTGGGAATCATTGGCGTTGGGCTTTTGCTCGTGATCATTCTCGCCGCCGCCAACAGCAACGCCAGCGTCGGGCTCTTCTAAGCGAGTTCGAACCGGGCCCGTGAGGAAACCCAATGGCAGCCATCGCTCCACCGCCAGGTTGGTACACCGACCCCGCAGGGCGGCACCAGCGCCGCTACTGGGACGGCGGGGCATGGAGTTCTTACGTCGTCGACCAAGGCCACCAGAGCGCCGATCCCATCGAGGCTGGACTCAATGGGGGAACCCGGCTGGCCACGCCCACCACGGGCTGGCCAGCAGGAACCGGGGCCGGAACGCCTGCGGGGGCCAAGCCCGCGGGAACCGGAGCCGGGATCCCCTGGCGAGTGCAGCCCGCCCCACCTCTCGGGGCGAAACCCCCAGGCACGCCCGCCGCCCCCTCTGCCTCGGCGTGGCGCCGTATTCACTGGGGCTGGTGGGTGGCGCTCTTGGTGGCCGCTTTCGTCGGCGGCTCCGCGTTCCTCATCTTTAGCGGTGTCTTTCGTAACAGGTGTGGCGACGCGGGGCCGGGCGCGAACCTGAGCGGATGCAGTCTTCGACACGGACAGTTTCAACGCGAGAACCTCAAGCGAGCGAACTTCACCCAGGCGGATCTTCGCCGGGCCAACTTCAAAGGTACGCGCCTCAATGCCGCCAACTTCACAGGTTCTGACCTCCGGCGCGCCAACCTGAAGGGCAGCCAGTTGAACGGTGCCGACCTCACCGGAGCACGCGTGAAGGGAGCAACCTTTGCCGGTGCCAGCTTGGCCGGAGCGACGCTGCGCAGGACGCATGGCCTTGAGAGCGCGAACCTCCTCGGGGCACGCGGCCTCAGCGACCATACCCTGGCGGTTGCCTTTGGCGTCGGCCCCCAGCGTCTCCCGACCTACCTCGCCGCGCACGGTGTGCAGCTCGAGGCTCCGGGCGTGATCGGCAGCGCCCTCAGGCAGGTCTGTGGCGGTGGTTCCATGCCTCAGGCCGCGGCCAGGCCGAACGGCACCGTGGGAGTGGTGGGGGGACGGAACCTCGGCAACCAGTCATACCAAGCACCAAAGAGCTGGGCGCCTGTGGATCGGCGCTATGCGTCCCGGGTGGCGTGCTTCAGCAGCCAGACCACAGCGGTGGAAACTTGTTACTACAGCCTGACCGGCTTTGGCCCGGCCAGTCCGGTCGATCGCGTCGAGAACGTCATTTCGGTAAACGTCCGCAACGCCCACAGCGGACAGCAGCTCGGATCGACGAGCTTTACCGGCGGCTACCCCCGCGAATGCCCGGAAAAGCTTCCGTGGGGCACCGACAGGATCTGGGGTTCGGCCGTATCGAGCGGAGCGATCACCCACTGGCTGGCGCAGTGGCGCGGGTGAAGACCCGTCCCATCACCGCCTGGGGACGCCCGGCGGTGAGCGGGGTTACAAGGCAGGTTCTTGGTCGACCGGTCGAGGTGCGGCGCTAACTATGGAGGGGGGATCCATGGCCGCGACTGTGCGGCTCGAGTGCTCGATCTGGGGTCTCCTGGCGGATCCGCTTGCGCAATCATTGCCGCCGATGACTTCGGCAGAGCCCGGCGCACTGGATTCGCGGGAACCTCGGGTGCGGGAGCTCGTGTCCCGCTTATACGACGGGCTGACCGACCGCCACGGCGAGCCGATGTTCGAGCACATGCGGCAGGTGGCGGAGCACTGCGAGCCCACGAATAGAATCATCGGCTGGCTGCATGACGTGGCCGAGGACGGCCTCATGTCGCTGGATGAGCTGCAACGCGACGTACCGCTCAGCAGCGCCGAGCGAGAGGCACTCGGCCTGCTTACCCGGCCGCCCTCCCTTACCTACCGCGACTACATCGAGCGCATTGCAGCCAGCCAAACAGCAGCCGGACAGATCGCGCGTTCGGTCAAGCGCGCCGACCTCAGCGCCAACCTGGCCAGACCGCCTCACCCAGACCACCCCAAGCTCCTGGAGCGCTATCTCGCTGCCCTGGAGCGCCTCGGCGGCTGACGCCCGGCCGCCTTCGCCTCTGCATCGTCGCCGCTGATCGACTGCAATCGCGTCGCGCCGAGTCCCTAACTACGAATCTGGCCCTGCCGGCGATGACCTCACGCCCGCCGCCGAGGACGATCCGCGCAATCAGCGCCGGGCCATCCCACATGGCGAGATGGCCGCATCCTGCCCGCTCGCCCCACAGCTGAGGGAAGATTCACCCATCGGCTCGCTCCGCTCACCAGACCCATCGGTTCCCGATGAGGCTATTCGGCTCGCCCCATATGACCCGGATTGGCCCCATCGATTCGAGGAGGAGCGCGTGGCGCTGACGGACGTGATCGGGGAGTGGATCGTCGATGGCATACATCAC
>JBAVGD010000053.1:0-3857 GCA_049684635.1 Solirubrobacterales bacterium
GCCTTGCCGGACGCCTCGATGACCTCCACCAACCCCGTCCGATGCAGCTTCGCCAGCAGGCGCTTGGCCGCCCGGGGCGACAGCTCGCAGCGGGTGATCGCATCGGCTGTCTCGGTCGGGCCGGCGGCGACGGCATGCACGAGGCCATGACCCCACGCCTCGGAGAGCAGCTCGATCGCCCGCTTGGCTCGCCCGTCTTCGTAGGGAAGCGGACCCTGGGGAGCCTTGAGCAGCCAGAGCTCGATGCCGTCGGCGGTCGGCAGCCGCGCCCGGCCGGTCGGGGTCAGGACGTACTTTTGCTCCCAGGCCGGGTCGGCCGGCTCCTGCGGGTCGACCGGCTCATGCGGGTCGGCACCGCCGCGAGGCAGCGCCTCCCCTTCGTAGTCCTCGGGAATGGTCAGCGCCTTGAAGCCGCCGGCCATCGCACGCAGGATCTGCACCTGGAGCGCCTCCGAGAGCAGACCCACGGTAAGTGCGCCCGCGCGCAAACCCGCCTCCCCAACAGCCCCCGTGGCTCTACCTCCTGGATTCTTCGTACCAATAGAAGGAATAGACGATTCTAGTCACAACCTCGGCATCTTTGCCGGTACGACTTCAGTCGAGCTGATGTCGGAGCCGGACAGGCAGAGCAGCAAGAGATGTTTGCCCTGTGCAGGATTGAGCCGCGTCGCCCGTACTCGTTTATTACCAAAACACGACTGCCGTGTTGCATAATGTCTTCGTGGCGGCGCCGGAGGCCACCGAGGACAGGTCGGGAGCGCGGGCGGGGACGTCCGGGCTGATTCAGGTCGGGGGCGCGTTCGACTACCGGGCGATGATGGAACTGGTCGCGAGAGGGCTCCCCGGCGGGCCGCCGGGCGCTCCGGGCGGCGAGCTGTCCGACGAGAGGCTGCAAGAACTCGAAGACTTCGAGGAGTTCGACGATTTCGCTGACGATTTCGACGAGGAGCTCGAGGAGGAGGAGGGCGAGGAGGAGAGCTACGACTTCGCGGGCGAGCCCGCCGGGGAAGGCGAGCCCGACTACGACAGGATGTACAGGGCCACGGCCCAGGGCGCGGACATTGTCGCCATGGTCTTCGCTCTGAGACGGTGGCTGGAGGCCCGCCCCGGCGGGGTGCATCCCGACGCCAGCTCCGACCCACGCTCCGGCGAAGCGGTCGTCTCGCTCCTCTGCGGCTGGTCGGCGACCATCACCCACGCCCTGGCGGCGGAACCGCTGAGCGTGGCGGATCTGGAGCGCACGGTCCGGATCGTCGACCGCGAGACCCTGGAGGAGACCATCGAGGCGATGGTGCGCTCCGGTCAGGCCGAGGCGCTGCCGGGCGGAGGCGAGACCCGCTACGCGCTGACCGAGTGGGGGCGGGAAGGCATCGCCCCACTCATCGCCGCGACGCGCTACGAGCGCCTTCACCCCGCCGACTACGCCCTGCCGCCAGACGTGCTCGACGTCGAGGCGGCCTTCCAGATGGCCCTACCGCTGCTGCGGCTGCCGACCGGCCTGCGGGGCCGCTGTCGCCTCGGCGTCTGGATCCCGGGGAGCGAACCGTCGATGGCCGGAGCGACCGCCGAGGTCGACCGGGGCTGCATCGCCTCCTCCACCCCACTGCTCGACGAGAGCCCAGAGACCTGGATCACCGGCCTGCCGCTGGACTGGTGCGAAGCGGTCATCGACCCGAGTGCCGCGGCCAAGCTCAAGTCAGGCGGCGACTCCGAGCTGATCGGCGCCCTGCTGCAGACGCTGCACGAGCGGCTCTTCGGGATGCCGGTCACCTAGCGCTGACCGGACGTCGAAGGGTGCGAATTGGAATCGGCGTTGATGTTGGCTCGAAGCAGCCACACAATTTTTTGATTCTGCGCGCCACACGCGCGTCCGTGCCGCCTAGCGTTGGCGGCTGTGATACTTCTTGTCAGAGGCTCGGATGGGCGCTATGTTGAATTGACGTGGGAGGCTTGGTCCCATGTCTTGGCCCGACATCCCCATCTATCCGGACGGCTTCGCGACGCTGTGGCGACCATCGAACATCCCGATCACCGGGAACCCGACAACAGGCCGGGCCGCGAGCGGCTGTTCAGGCGCGGCGGCCCAGACCGATGGCTCCGGGTCGTCGTGGAGTTCTCCGGAGATTTCGATCGCGTGGTGACGGTCTTCTCCCAAGCCCTGGACCCAAGACCGAGGCGCAGCGCATGATCGTCCGCGTTGGACGCCACACCTTCGACGATGTCTTCTTTGACCGCGAGCGGGACGTGCTCTACATGCACAAGGGCAAGCCGATCCCGGCCTCGGAAACCATCCCAACGCCCGAGGGCCATGCAGTGATGCTCGATGCGAACGGGAAGATCGTCGGCATCACGATCGTCAACGCCCGTTGGCTGGCGGAACGCGACGGGCGGGTCACCCTCACGGTTCCGGAGACGGCCGCCACCTCAGGCCGGCTCGCGACCTCAGCGAAAGACCTGGCACCCGCCTTCGCCGCGTAGAACTGGTAGCCGGAGGCATTTGGCCCGCGCGGGACTGATTCCTAAATTCCTAATTGGTACCTGGTGCGTGACATAATTACCCCGTGGCCTCGGGAGAAGCTGCTGGGAGCGAGTTCAGGGCGCGTGCGGGGACGCTGACGCTGTTCTTCATGACCAGCTCGTTGGCGCCCGAGATGCTGCTCGAAATACTGGAGGGGGCGCTCCACGGGGGGATGCTCGGCGCACCCGACGAAGACGATCCGGAGGATGCGCTCGACTACTTCGAGGACGACGAGGACGAGGACGATGGTCCGGCGTCCGGTCTCGACCTGGAAGCGATGGCTGACACTGAGCCTAAGATGCGGACCTCGCCCAAGGGAGCGCAGGCGCTCTACGTGGCCTTCAACCTGGAACGCTGGCTGCGCAACTGCCCCGAGGGGCCGCTGCGAATCGGCCCGACGGGCGGCGACGCCACCGCGACGCTCGTCTGCGCCTGGTCGGCGACCGTCACACATGCCCTCGCATGGGAGCCGCGCACGCTGGCGGAGCTGCACCGCGCAGTGGAGATCCTCAGCCTCGCGACGCTGCAGGAATACCTCGAGGCGATGATCAGGACCGGCCTGGCCGTCGCCCTTCCCGACTCCGACGGCGAGACCCGCTACGCGGCGACCGAGTGGCTGCGCGAAGGGCTCTCCCCGCTGGCGGCCTCGGCCCGTTTCGAGCGAATCCACTCCGAGGAGGGGACGGCGCCCCCGGACAAGCTCGACGTGGAGGCGTTGTTCCAGCTCGCCCTGCCGCTGTTGAAGCTGCCCGCCGGCCTCTCCGGCTCCTGCCGCCTCGGCGTGCAGATCCCGGGCGGCCCACCGCTCCTGGCCGGAGCCACGGCACAGGTCGGAGGGGGCCGTGTCGCCTCCTCCTCCCCACAGCTCGACGAGGATCCGCACACCTGGGTGACCGGTGGCACGCTCGACTGGCTCGACGCCCTGGTCGATCCGACCGACCACCGGCTCAAGGCAGCCGGCGACCTCAGCCTCGTCCATGCCCTGCTCTACGGGCTGCACGAAAGGCTGTTCGGGATCCCGGTCGCCGAGCGCTGACCGGGAGCTCCGGTCACCGTTTCAGTTCTTCGCGCAGGTACTGGAGGCGGCGGGCGGCGCGGTCGTGGATTTGGTCGATCACCGGCCCGTGCCAGCCCTCGTCGCCGGCCCGGCGGGAGAGGCCCGCGAGATCCTCGAGAGGCACGGCATCGCGGTCATCGACGGCCTTGGCAATTCCCATATTGAGCTGCCCGGGCTCCTTCTCCACCTCGAGGGACGCCCATCTCCAAAGCGGGCGGGCGCGCCACGGACGCGCCTGAGCGGCAAGGCGGCCCTGGTTGCCCAGGCGCTTCTCCTGCGCCG
>JBAVGD010000054.1:0-8359 GCA_049684635.1 Solirubrobacterales bacterium
CGACCTGCGCGGCCTGCTCGACTTCCTCTCCTCCCGTGCCGAAGCCGACGCGGAGGCGGAAGCGGCGAGCGCCGTCGAGGGGCACGACGGGGTGCGGATCATGACCGTCCACAACGCCAAGGGGCTCGAGTTCGACGTCGTCGCGGTGCCCGATCTCTCGCGAAGCCTGCTGGCGGGCTCGCGCCAGCCGCTGCTGACGCTCGGCCGCGAGGCCGAGCCAAGCGCCGGCCTGCAGCTCCGACGTCTCGGCGCTCCCTCGATCAACCTCTACGCCTACGCGCAGCTTTGTGAGGAGGCCAAGCAGCGCGACGCGGAGGAGGGACTGCGGCTGTTCCATGTGGCCGCCACTCGAGCCCGCGAGCGACTCATCCTGAGCGGCATCGTCAAGCCCGCGCCAAACGGCGAGACGAAACCGGCCACTCCCATCCTCGACCGGATCGTGGATGGCCTTGGCATCGGCCGAGAGGCGGATTCGACCGTCGAGATCCCGCCCCCGGCCCCCCGAGCCGGGCTCGAAGCCTCCTTCCCCGCGGCCGAGATGGCCGTTTGCATCAACCTCCCTTCCCCCGCGCGGGCCGCGGAGCTGGCCGCGACGAGGCGCGACGGTCGCGCCGAGATCGATGCCGGCGAGGGCCCCACGCCCCTGGTCGACCAGCGCCCGCCCACCGTGCCGAACCGGCCGCTCTCATACTCCGCGATCGCCGCCTTCGAGGAATGCGGATACCGCTTCCAGCTCGAGCGGGTCTTGGGGCTGGGCTCGCTGGCGCGCAATTCGCAGCGCGTGCCTGAGCTTGAGCTCGACGCACCAGTCCAGGCAGCGCAGGGCCGGCGGCGGCAGGCGGCCCATGGTGCCGCTGTGCACTCACTGCTCGAATGGAGCCAGGCAAACGGCTGGCGCGAGCCGCCCGAGGAAGTGGTGCGACACCACGCGGCGGCGGCAAGCTTGGATCTTGCCCCCGGCGGCACCGAGTCTTTGCTCGAGCCGGTCCGGAAATGGCTTGACTCCCCCCTCTTCCACGAGCGCGTCCAAGGCGACCGGGCGCGGGTGCGTGCCGAGACTCCCCTGCTGTTAACCGTCGCCGGCACGGTCCTGCGCGGCTCGATCGACCTCCTCGTGGAGGCTCCCGGCGACCCCCCGCTGGTGATCGACTACAAGACCGATCGGCTGAATGGGGCCGGACCGGCCGAGCGGGCGGCCCACTACACGAACCAGCGCAACATCTATGCACTGGCGGTTGCTGAGGCGCGAGGAGCGGCGGAGGTCGAGGTGGCCTACGTCTTCCTGGAGCGCCCTGCCGAGCCGGTTTGCACGATCCTGGACGGGGCCATGATGGGGGCCGGCAGGCAGAGCCTTGTTGCGACGATCGAGAGGATCAGGGCGGGTGACTTTCAGCCCGCCCCGGCAGAGCGCCGCGACTGGGCGCTCTGTGACGGCTGCCCGGCGCTGAAACGGATGTGCTCCGGGCCGCCGACGAACTAGCGTCCGACCCGGACCATAAGCTGGTTGGTTCCAATGCAGCAGGCACTTGAGACATCAGCGCTGACCGTAAGCGCCTATTCCGCACGCATCCAGCATGCCGTCAGCAGCGTTGGGGAGGCGATCGTCGAGGGAGAGGTGCAGAAGCCGAAGAAGTCCCGGAGCGGCCTGCTCTACTTCGATATCACCGACGGTGACGCCACGCTCTCCTGCAAGGTCTTCAAGAGGCAGATAGACGGTTTGCGGCATGAACCGAAGGACGGCGACCTGGTCCGGATCACTATCGACCGGCCCGACTTCTGGCCGACCGCCGGAAAGCTCGACCTGATCGTCATCGACGTCGAGCTGGCGGGAGTCGGGGAGTTGCTGAGGCGCAGGGCCGCCCTCCTGGAGAAGCTGCGCGCGGAGGGCCTCTGCGATCCGCAGCGCCGCAAGCCGCTTCCGGCCTTCCCGCGAGCCGTGGGCGTAATCGCCGGCAAGGACTCCGAAGGGATGAAGGACGTCGTTCGCGCCCTCCAGGATCGCCTTCCCCACGCATACATAGTCACCTGCCCCGCGCTAGTGCAGGGAAAACGGGCGCCACGCGACGTCATCGATGCGCTGGCCCACCTGCAGGAGCACCCGCAGGTCGACGTCATCGTCATCGCCCGCGGCGGGGGATCCGTCCAGGACCTGATCGCCTTCGACGACGAGCGACTCTGTCGCGCCGTCTTTGCGTGCGCCAAGCCGATCGTCGCAGCGATCGGCCACACGGACAACATTCCCGTCTGCAACTACGTCACGCACGCCGCCTCGACCCCCTCGCGCTCGGCCGAGATGGTGCTGCCCTCGCTGACCGACATACGCACGACCATCGCCTCGGCGCAACAGGCGCTCGACCGCATTCCAGCGCAGGTGGAGGAGAACCGCGAACGCCTTGGAGCGCTCGCCGCCCGCCTGACGTGCTCCTCGCTCTTCGAGGCCCGACTCGCGGGCCTGCGCGAGCTTGGCCACCAGATTGCCAATGCCGAGACCACCGTCTTCGCCCGTTACACGCAGGGTCTGGCGCAGGCAAATACCGCCCTCGAAACCGTTCCGCACCGCTGCCGCGCAGAGCTTGCAAAGCGGGAACAGGGAATCCAAGAGCAGCGGGTCCGCCTTGCTCGCGCACCGCAGAAGAGCGACGAGGCGATCGCCGGTGTCGTCGAACAGAGTCGCTGGATACGAGATGGGATCGTCCGTCAGCTGACCGACCACCAGCGTGATTACGGGCGCGCCGTCGACCGTCTGATCACCACCGTGCACGACGCCGGTCTCCGCCGCCTCGAGGAGGAACGCGGACGACTGGCCGAGACCGCGCTGCTCGCTCGTGATCGCATCGCCGCTCGCCTGGGCGGCGCCGAACAAGACCTCAAACACATCACGGCCCTGATCGAGGCCCGCGACTTTAGGCGTCGCGGGTTCGTCCTGGCCACAGACGCCGCGGGGAGGCCCCTGTCATCGATTGCCAGGGTCCGCGTCGGAGCGACTCTCAACCTGGGCTTCCGCGATGGTTGCGCGCAGGCGAGAGTCGAGAAGATCAAGGAGGAGGAACATGACAACCAAACCAAAAGAGATGACGTTCGATGAGGGCTACGACCGCCTGCAGGAGATCGCGGACGAAATCAACCGGGCCGAGGTCCCGGTGGACCGCATGGCAGACCTGTTTGGCGAAGGGAAGGGGATCGAGAAAGCGCTGACCGACCATCTCTCCGAGCAGAAAGCCAAGATCGAGCAGATCGAGCGCGGCGAGGAAGTTCAGGCGTTTCGGATAACCAGCAAGGAGAAGACAGCCGCGCCCGCAAGCGCGAGCGATGATGACATTCCCTTCTGAAGTTCTACGCCGCCCGATTCCAGCGCTGCGCCCAGGAGCGCAGCTCGGCGATCGCGGGACGAAGCTCAGATCCCATCTTCGTTAGCGAGTAGGTCACATGCACCGGGGAGCCGACCTCGACTTCCCTCACGACAAGCCCCTTGACCTCAAGCTCGCGAAGGCGCTGTGAGAGCAACCGATCCGACAGGCCTGGAATCGCCCTTGCCAGCTCCGCAAACCGCAACGGCCCCTCGGTGAGCGCGCAAACGATCGCCCCCGTCCACCGCTTTCCGATCAGCTCGATGGCGGCGTGAAAATGCGGGCAAACGCCGATCGCCTGCTCTCTGGAAGAGGCCTCGTCCACGTCAGGCCAGCTTACTGAACGTAAGTGACGGGCCCGTGATGCTGGCGACGATCGCCGGACGCGCCGCCCATGCGCGGGTCGGCCTGCTTCTATTCCCTGGTGACCGTTCTCGATTTGGGGATCATCAGCTTCACGCTGGCCCTGGCGATGTGGGGATACCGGCAGGGCCTGATCGTCGGTGCGCTGACGCTTGCCGGGTTCGCCGCTGGGGCGATCGCCGGCAGCCGGGTCGCGCCGCTGCTGCTGACGCAGGGCTCGAATTCCCCTTACGCACCCCTGTTTGCGGCGCTCGGTGCGCTGCTCGCCGGAGGGTTGACCGCCGTAACCATCGAGAGCCTGGCGCTCGGATTGCGGGGGAGGCTGATCCGTGGCCCGGGACTCGACCTCGCCGACGGCGCCGCCGGCGCCACGCTGATAGGAGCGGTCGCATTGGGACTCGCCTGGCTCTTCGGTGCCGTTGCGCTGCATGCGCCGGGCACCGTCCAGCTGCGCGAGGACGTGCAGCGATCGTTGATCCTGCGCAGCCTGAATGACGTGCTTCCTCCTTCGGGTCCGATCCTCAACGCGCTCAATCGCGTCGACCCCGCCCCTTCAATCGCCGGACCGACCACGCCGGTCGCCCCGCCCGACGCAGCGATCGCGTCGGACCGCGACGTGCTGGGCGCGGGACAGTCGGTCGTCCGGGTACTGGGCACGGCTTGCGGGCTCGGCCTCGAGGGCTCGGGATGGGTGGCCGAGCCGGGCCTCGTGGTGACGAATGCGCACGTCGTTGCCGGCGAGGACGACACCACGGTCACCACCCAGGACGGCGCCTCCCTCGACGCAACGCCGGTTCATTACGACCCCCGCAATGATCTGGCCCTGCTGCACGTCGATGCCGAAATCCCACCTCTGGAAATGGCGGCCAATCCTCATCGAGGCGAGACGGGGGCCGTTCTCGGCTATCCGGAAAACGGCCCGTTCGCTCTGACGCCCGCCCGCCTTGGCGACACCGAGGGAGTGATCAGCGATGACTCCTACGGACACGGCTCGATCTCCCGTACGATCACCTTCCTGCGCGGCAGCGTGCGCAGCGGCAACTCCGGCGGGCCCATCGTCGACCCCAATGGCCGGGTTCTAGGCACCGTCTTCGCGGCAACGACCTCCGGCCCACCCGGCGGATTCGCCGTCCCAAACGACGTCGTCGACAAGGCTCTGCAGACGACACTCGCCCCTGTGGACACGGGCCCCTGCACCGGCTAGTACCGTGGAACCGTTGTCGGACGCGATCCGTCCTAGTCATTACCTTTCGGGGCAGTGAAGAGCCTCCCTCATGAGGTGGAGCGTCGTCGCCGTCTCGTTACCCGCGCCGTTCCCCTCGCGATCATTGCCATCGTGGCGTTTGCCATTGGCGCGGCGGCGGGTTCGCCTGGATCGCCGGAGAGGGAAGCGGCGCAGCGCTTCACGGATGCGTGGGCCCGCAAAGACTTCGCCGCTATGTACGGCGAGTTGAACAGCGCATCGCGCGCCGGCGTCAAGCAGGCAGAGTTCGTCGACGCGTACCGGAGCTCGGCGCAGGTGGCGACTATGCGGCGCTTGGAAGCCGCCTCGCCCGGGGACACCGTCCGGCACGAAGGGGCGACCATGGTTCCGGTGCCCGTCCTGGCTGACACCGTCGCCTTTGGCCGCATCGAGGCAACCCTCGACGTCCCGTTCTCCGAAGGCGGCGTTCAGTGGGACCCGAGTCTGACCTTCCCGGGCCTAAAACCGGGCGAACACCTGGAGAACCGGATCGAGCTTGCGCCGCGCGCCCAGATCCTCGCCGTAGATGGCACCCCCCTGGCCGAGGGACCGGCAGAAAACAGAACGCATCCGCTTGGAAGCGCCGCGATCGACGTCACCGGGGAAGTCTCCCTGCCGGACGCCAGGGACCTGCCGGAACTGACGCGGCACGGCTTCTCCGCCGAGACGCCGGTCGGCGTAAGCGGGCTGGAGCGGGCATTCAATGCCCGCCTGGCAGGCAAGCCGGGAGGGTCGCTCTTCGCCGTCGCAAACGACGGCAGCTCGGCAAGGATCCTGGTCGAATCCAAGCCCCAGCCCGGCTTCCCGGTCAAGACGAGCATCGACCCTGCCCTTCAGGCCTCGGCCGTCTCGGCCCTGGCCGGACGGGCCGGAGGCATCGCGGTCCTGAACGCCCGTAACGGAAACGTCGTGGCGCTTGCGGGCCAGGCCTTCTCCGCTCCGCAGCCTCCGGGGTCCACCTTCAAGATGATCACAACGACGGCGGCTCTCGAGCAACACGTCGTCTCGCTCGATGACGAATTCCCCATCCTCAACGGCATCAACGTCGGCGGCCGGTTCGTTAGCAACGCCAACGGCGAGTACTGCGGCGGGACCTTCCGCCAGGCGTTCGCCGAGTCCTGCAACGCCGACTTCGTCCCGCTCGGGCCAAAGATCGGCAACGACGCCCTGGTCGAAACGGCGGAACGGTTTGGCTTCAACTCCCCGCCGTCGCTCTACGCGCCGCAGATCGTGCGTGGCGTAGATCTTCCCGAGCCGTCGATTCCCACCGAAATCGGCGACGAACTCGACCTTGGGGTCAGCGCTATCGGCCAGGGCGAAGTGCTGGCGACGCCGTTGGAGATGGCAACCGTTGCGCAGACGATCGGCAACGGCGGAGTCCGCGAACCCACCTCGATCGTTCTCAACGCCAAGTTGCGACCCAACGCCAAACCGGTTCGCGTGATGTCGAAGAAGGTGGCTGACGAGCTGACAGAATTGATGATCGGGGTCGTTACAGAAGGGACCGGCACCGCAGGAGCAATCCCCGAGGCCCAGGTCGCGGGCAAGACCGGCACGGCCGAGCTGGGGCCCGAGCCTGGACAGGAGAACTCACCGAATCCCGTCCAGGCCAAGGATGCGTGGTTTGCGGCGTTCGCCCCGGCCGGCGGTGCGAGGCTGGCGATTGGCGTGCTGCTGATCGATGCCGGGGCTGCCGGAGGCGAAGTGGCGGCACCGGCCGCCGCCCAGGTCCTCTCGACGGGTCTCTGAGAACCCGCCTAAAGGTCGAGCGTAACTTCGCCGGCTTCCGGTTCGGGCCCTGGAATCTGCAGCGTCAACGGCCGGTTCTCGGAAGCCGAGGACGGCAGGAGGAACAGCACGAGCGAGCCCTCGATCGGGCCCTGCTGCGGGGTTGAGTCGAGGACCGGAACCTGTTCTTCGGCTTCCACCTGGCCGCCCAGCGGTAGCGCGTAGAGGCTTTCGCTGGACCGCGAATGGTAGGTCTGGTGTTCCGCGTCGGTGATCGTCAGCGACAGCGGCAGAGATTGCGGCTGCTTGCTGTCGTTCTGGACTTCGAAGAAGACGCCGAAGTAGGTCGAGCCCTCCGGCGGAGCCGGCTGACCAACCAGGTAGGCGGAGTCCTCGGCGTCGTTCGGATTGAGAAAGCGGGAGAAGACGACGTTGAACTGGAGCTCACCAAGCTTCACCGGCTCTCCCTCGACGACGTCCTTCGAGCTGCTCGAGTAACCGCACCCGGAGGCACCGAGAATGACTGCCGCGAGGACGAGCGCGGCGGTCAGCGAGAAGGTGATCTGGCGGGAGCGGCTCATCGGCGGCGGGAGTCTATTAGGGCACGTCGGTCGTGTGAGGGTTGCCGCCCGCGACCGCGACGCGCTGCTGGGATGAGGCTCCCTCCTCGAGCAGGTCGCGGAGCCTGTGCAACGCCCGGCGCCAAGCGCGCTGGTACCGGATTGACGTGCCGCTTGCCGCGTCCACCGCGCGGCTGAGCGGATGCGAAACCTCAATCCGCTGCGAGACATGGACCGTCGTCAGGGAACCGGGCACCTCCAGCAACCGCCAGACGGTGGTCGCCGGAACACGGTTGCCGCGCCCGCCGAGCCCTCGCTCGACGATCCTGCGGGGCGCCTCCAGCTCGGTGATTGCGGTGTCCATCCAGAGGCGGCGGGGCGGGACCACAAGGCGGAACCGCGCTCCCGCGCCAAGCCCCGAGGAATCGACCCTGGTCAGGCGGAAATCCGAGATGAAATGGTCCGTGAAAGATGGCCGCCAGGCAAGGTCCGCGATCAGCGCAAAAGCCCGCGAGCGAGGAACGTCGATCTCGATTTCGGCGCTGATCGGACCCATGAGCCGCGCGATTCTAGTGACCGGGAACAAGGCACCGGTGGAGTCGCCGCGTCCGGGCCAGCGGAGCCGCGCCGCAGAGGCATCCTTAATACACAGGTGGCGGAATGCGCGCTAGCATCTGCCGCGGAGGCGCGGGAAGGAGCAAACCATCCCCACCAGTCTCACCCCCAGCTCAGCTTCTGATACGTACGCCACTGGGAAGATTCCCGGATCAGGGACTTTCTTCTGCCTCGACTGCGGGTCGCAACTCTCGCTCTCCGAGAGCGAGCGCCTGCCGGAGTGCCCTCGCTGCGGGGCCTCGATCTTCCGCCGCGATTCGATCTTCGAGTCCATGCAGGAGCATGGAGAATCGACGGTCGAGTTTGAGGTTTCGACAGAACCGACGCCTCCGAGCTGGCTGGAGACGGCCCGGGCCGAGCTGCCGAAGCCGGGCCGCTACCTTCTCTATCACGACGACGACGACGAAAAGCTTCGCATCTTCCCGCTGCAGGGTGGGTGGAACCGGATCGGCCGCAGCGTCGCTGCGGACATCCAACTCGATCATCCAAGTGTTTCCCGCCGC
>JBAVGD010000055.1:0-4252 GCA_049684635.1 Solirubrobacterales bacterium
TCCACAGGTAGCGGACGTCGAAGTCGAGCTGGAAGCCGGAGGTGGCGCCGCAGATGACGACTTTGCCGAACGGCTTGACGACGAAGACCGAGGTCGGGAACGTCGCCTGGCCGACGTGCTCGAAGACGATGTCGGGAGCGTCGCCGAGGATCTCTTTGACCCGCTTGGCGAAGCCGCGGGAGGCCTTGAAGCGCTCCTTGTCGGCGGCCGGGTCGGTGAGGTTCTCCTTCGTTCGCATCATCTCGCCGAACTCGCGGCGGTTGATGTAGTCGACGGCGCCGAGCTGCTTGACCAGCTCGCCCTTCTCGTCGGAGGAGACGACGCCGACCGCGTTGGCGCCGGCCGCCTTGCAGAGCTGCACGGCGAAGACGCCGAGGCCGCCGGCCGCGCCCCAGATCAGCACGTTGTGCCCGGGCTGCAGCTTGCACTGGTCGATCAGCATCCGGTAGGCGGTGAAGTAGGTCAGCCCGTAGGCGGAGGACTCGGCCCAGGAGAGGTTCTGGGGGCGGGGGAGGAGCTGCTGCGCCTGCACCTTGGTGAACTGCGCAAAGGAGCCCCAGGTCGTCTCGTAACCCCAGATCTTCTGGCTGGGAGCTGCGAGCGGATCGAGGCCGTGGACCTCGACGTCCTCGTAGGAGGCCTGGTTGCAGTGGATCACGACCTCGTCCCCGGGTTGCCAGCGGGTGACGCCCTCGCCGACCTTCCAGACGACCCCGGACGCATCTGAGCCGCCGATGTGATGGCCGTACTCGGGGTGGTCGCCGTAGCCGAAGACGGACACCGGCTTGCCGAGCGCGGCCCAGACGTTGTTGAAGTTGACGCCGGCTGCCATCACCCGGACGATCACCTCGAAGGCGCCGGGCTCGGGCACCTCGATCTGCTCGAGTTGGAAGGCCTCCTTCGGCTCTCCCTCGCGCTCCTGGCGAATCACCCAGGCGGCCATCGTGTCGGGCAAGGTTCCGGGCTCGACGTCGAGCTTCGAGATTGCGCTGGTGTCAACGGCCAACTGGCTCCTCCACAGGGGTCGCTTACGGATCGGCAATCCTAATGACCTGAGCCAGAATTTCGCGGCCGCGTGCGACCGGGGACGTGCGTGGCCAAGCCTTCCGTTGCCCTCATCCGTGGCTGCGGAATTCCGCTAGGCGGCGTCGGAGGTCTCGTGCAGCTCCGGCGCCGTGATCGCCCGCACGCTGATCTCGGCCGGTTCCGGTGGCTCGATCTTCTTGCCGGGAGCAATACCGAGGCCCTCGACCTTGCGTAGCTGCGGCAGCAGCCTGCGCTCCATCGAGCCGACGGCCGAGTCGTAGGCGGTCGCGGCGGACGTTAGGCCCCTGCCGACCTTGTCGAAGTCGCTGAGGAACTTGGCGAAGCGTGCGTGCAGGGTTCCCGCCGCCTCAGCTATTTCGGCCGCCTCGGCAACCATTCGCTCCTGTCGCCAGCCAAGCTCCATCGTTCGCAGCAGTCCGATCAGCGACGTGGGGCTGACGAGCAGGACGTTGCGTTCCAGGGCATAGTCGAATAGCTCCGGATCGGCGGCGAAAGCGGCGTGCAGGGCCGGCTCGTTGGGAATGAAGCAGATAACCAGGTCCGGCATCTCGCCGGCCTTGAATTGACCCTGGTAGTCCTTGGAGCTGAGGCTGCGCACGTGCTCGCGGGCCTGCCGGGCGTGGCGATCCAGGTGCCGCCGCCGCTCCGAGTCGACCTCTGCCTCCTGGGCGTCGAGGAAGGCGTCCAGCGGGACCTTGGAGTCGGCGACGAAGCTGCGGCCCTCGGGGAGCAGGAAGCGCGCGTCGGGGCGCAGTCGCCCGTCTTCGCTTCGCAGCGTTTCCTGGACCTCGAAGTCAACGTGCTCGGTCATGCCGGCGATCTCCACGCAGCGGCGCAACTGCAGCTCCCCCCACTGGCCGCGGGTCTGGGGCTGGCGCAGGGCCTTCTTGAGGCCGGCCGTCTCCGCGTTGAGATTGCCGATCGTCTGCCCCACCTGCTCTATGAGAGCACGGGTCTGGAGGTCGGTCTCGCCGCGGCGCTGGACCTCCTTCTCGATCTTTTCCTGCCCCTTGGCGATCCGTTCGGTCAGGCCCTTGATCTCGGCTTGGCGCTCGTTGAGCGCGGCTTCAGCCGCCTTGATGTCGATTTTGCGCGACTCTTCGTTCATCTGCACCAGGTCAGCGACCGCTTTCGATGTCGCCTCACGGATCGCGGGCGCGAGGTCCGGTGAGGCCGCGCGGTGGCGAATCAGCACGGCGTAGATAAGCGCCGCGGCAAGCAGGACAACGGCGATTGCGAGTGCGATGGCCATCGATCCGATCCTGACGCACAGCTCAGACGCCATTGCAGCCGAATCGCGCACGTTCCGCGATGAAATCGGCGGCTGGTTATTGCGTGCCGCGCCGGATCGAAATTCCACTGCGCCGGCCCGCGCCGGCCCGCGAGTATCCGTCGCCAGGCGTGCGCGGGGAGCGCGGGGAGGTGAGACGGCTGCCTAGGTTCTAAGGCAGCAGCAGGTCGTTCTCGGAGGAGGAGCGATACCGCCCGACCGTGAGGCGCCCGGGAGTGGCCGCTGGAAGATCGGCGGCGCTGACCGTATAGACGCCGGCTGGAAGTTCGGCCTGGAGGGTGACCCCGCCGTTTGCGATAAGGGGCTTGGAGGTCAGGTCCACGCCGTGTCCGCGAATTTCAAGCCGTGAATCGAAGTGGGTCAGATTGGCCGCCACGAAGACGACGTTCAGCGGTTCGTTGCGGCGGATCGCGGGCTGCCGGGCATGCTGGTTCTGGGGAATCTGCTGCGTCGGTTCAGGGCCGGCGCCGATTTGCGCCGGCTGGACGGTGATGGCATCGGCGGTGACGGCGACGCTGACCCGGGTCGGCGTCTGAGGCCGGGCTTCGTTCACGTGTTCTTCGGAACCGCAGCCGAGCACCCCAAACAGCATCAGCGCAGCTGACGCGCAAACCAGCACCTTGCGACTCCCATGACCCATCGCGGCGAGAATCTAACCGAATGGCAAGTCGACGACACGAGCCGTAACGCCATCTTCACCTACCGCCAGCTCGCTACCGGGCTCAGCCTCGCGGCGGACGATCGTAAGTGCGATGGGTCCGTGCAGTGGCGATACGCAGGTGCTGCCGACCTCTCCGACCACCTTCTCACCCAGCCGCAGGCTCTCGCCCGGCGTAACCGTCGCACTCAGTCTCAGGCCCCGCAGGTGGCGGTTCGGCCGGCCCTTGTAGTGGAGACGGGCCACCGGCTCCTGGCCGATGTAGCAGCCCTTCGTGAAGCTGACGGCGTCCTCGACGATGCCGGCCTCGGCCGGCATCGTCTCGCTGCTCATCTCCGCACCGAAGCGGGGGATCCCGGTCTCGATCCGCAGCATCTCGATGGCGTCGAATCCGACCGCAACCGCGCCGGCGGCTATGAGCGCAGGGCGCAGGCGGGCGGCGTCCTCCTGGTCGGCGATCAGGTCGACGCCACCGGCGGTCCCAACCGCCAGGCAGTCGACCGCCCCGACCGTGACCGGCTCGCACCGGTACGCGGGCAATGACGACACGCCCCCGATCTCGCTGCTGCGCGGGCCGACCAGTGAGAGGATTGCCCGCTCGGCGGTAACGTCCGTCACCTCAACTTGGCGGCCGACCTTGTAGGTCTGGAGATGGCGCCCGGCTACCTCGGTCGCCTCGGGCTCGGTGTCGATCCAAAACGTCTCGGAATCGAGTCGCAGAACCCTCATGTCGGCTTGCATGTGGCCCTTGCGGTCCAGTAGCGCCGCATAGCAGCCCTCGCCCGTGGCGAGCGATTCGACGTCATTCGTGAGTTGACCCTGCAGATACTCGGCCGCATCCGGGCCGGTGATGGCCAGCTTGCCGCGATTGGAGCGGTCGAGCAGGCCGGCTTCCTCGCGCAACTGCCGGTATTCGGCGTCGAGCTCCATCATCCGGAAATCGGGCATCTCTCGATTCTAGGAGTGCGAGAGTGTCTGGTCATTCAATTTTAGATGTGTCAAAATAATTTAGACATGTCTAAAACCTCAGAGGCGATCGAGGATTACGCAAAGGCGATCTATGCGCTTGCGGAGGATCGGCCGGGCCCGGTCCTCAACGGCGAGGTCGCTGATCGGCTGGGCGTTACCCCCGCCACCGCCACCTCAATGCTGAAACGGCTCGATGCTCTGGGCCTCGTCGACTACCTGCCCTACCGGGGTGCAACCCTGACCGAGGCGGGCGAGAAGGTCGCGCTCGAGGTGATTCGACACCATCG
>JBAVGD010000056.1:0-11231 GCA_049684635.1 Solirubrobacterales bacterium
ATCAAATGGATCTCGCGGGTACCGGCCTCAGCTGCCTCCTCCAGGGAGTCTTCGACCAGGTCCTTGAGCTCGTCCACGAGCGCACCGGCCTCCTCGGTAAGGGCGACGCCGCGAAAGATCACCTCGGGATCGGCAACCAGCGCACCGTCGTCGGACGAGACCGTCGCAACCACGATGAAGATGCCGTCGGCGGAGATCTCGCGGCGGTC
Organism: Solirubrobacterales bacterium; assembly: GCA_049684635.1. Taxonomy (GTDB): domain Bacteria; phylum Actinomycetota; class Thermoleophilia; order Solirubrobacterales; family 70-9; genus VRUE01. The sequence goes on from JBAVGD010000056.1 coordinate 210, forward strand.
CCGCAGCGCCACATCGTCCGGCTCGCCGACATTCACACCGTCTACGAATATGACGCCGGCGTGCATGTCCTCGCCAAAGCGCGCCCCGGTCTCGTCTATCTCAAGCGGCACACCGTTGCGACCGCGGAAGATCCTCTCCGGCTCGATGCCGACCGACTGCGCAAGCTCGGCATGCAGCCGCAGTCGCTTGTGATCGCCATGCACCGGCAGCACGTATTTCGGTCGGGTGAGGTTGAGCATCAACTTCAGCTCCTCCTGCCAGCCATGGCCCGACGCATGGATCGGAGCGTCTTTGGCGGTGACGACCGACGCGCCGATCTCATAGATCCGGTCGATGGTTTCGTTCACCGCTCGCTCGTTGCCCGGGACCGGTGTCGCGGAAAAGACGACGGTGTCGCCGGAATGAAGTTCGATGTCGCGATGGTCGTTGTTGGCCATTCGCCGCAGCGCGGAGAGCGGCTCGCCCTGGCTTCCGGTTGAGAGCACGACCACCTTCTCGTCCGGGAAATCCTCGATCTCGCGCGGCTGGATGAAAAGCCCGGAAGGCGCCGATGCGACACCGAGGTTCGAGGCGATATTGAAGTTCTTGCGCATCGACCGGCCGACCAGCGCCACCCGGCGATCAAGTCGAATGGCGGCATCGATCACCTGCTGGATGCGATGGATGTTCGAGGCGAACGAGGTCACGATAATCCGGCCCTCGCAGGAGGCAAATGTGTTCAGCAGAGCCGGACCGACGCTCGACTCCGACGGCGCGACTCCCGCCCGGTCGGCGTTGGTCGAGTCCCCGCAGAGAAGCAGCAGGCCCTCGCGACCGAGTTCCGCCAACCGCGAGATGTCAGCCGGTCGACCGTCGACCGGAGTCTGGTCGAACTTGTAATCGCCGGTCATGAAGATCGAGCCCAGCTCCGTTCGGATGACCACCCCCCGGGCATCGGGGATCGAGTGCGAGAGGTGGACGAGCTCGAGTCCAAATGGACCCGCCTGCACCGGCTCGCCGGCGGCAAGCTCCTGCAGAGGTGCGTTCCCCAGCTTGTGCTCGGCGAGCTTTGAGCGAACCAGGCCGATCGTCAGCAGGCCGCCGTAGATCACCGGCGGCTGTCCGATCTCGCGCAGGACGTACGGCAGCGCCCCGACGTGATCCTCGTGCCCGTGGGTTAAGACGATTGCCTCGATATCCTCGACACGATCGCGAAGGTAGGAGAAGTCGGGCAGGACGAGATCGATGCCCAGCATCTCCGCGGTTGGGAACATGAGACCGGTGTCGACTACGACGATTCGCCCGTCGTACTCGATCACGGTCATGTTCTTCCCGATCTCGCCAAGCCCCCCGAGCGGGAGCACGCGCAGCGTGCCACTCATCGGCTAGAGGAGCCCGGCGCTTTGCAGCGCGTCTCGTACGACCTGGAGCTGCTCCCGATCCGGCGGGACGAGCGGTAGCCGCAGCCGCCCGGAAGGGATCACGCCCATCAGCTCCAGGGCGGCCTTGATCGGGATCGGATTCGTGGTCACACCGATCGCCTCATACAGCGGCTGGAGGCTCAGGTCGAGCTCCTGCGCGCGCGCAAGGTCCCCACCCTGCGCCGCATCCCACATTTCGCGCATCTGATCGCCGACGACGTGGGAAGCCACGAGAATGCCACCGGCACCACCGAACTCCAGCGTCGGCATGAAGGCATCGTCGTTTCCGGCCAGGACCGCCAGACCCTCGACGGGTCCGAGCTCCTCGTTGTTGGCCTGCTTGACCGCCACCACGTTCTCGATCGATGAGAGCTCGCTGAGGAAATCAGGCGGCATGTTGATTACCACCCGGGCCGGGATGTTGTAGAGGATCAGCGGCAGCTCCGGAGCTGCTTCGGCGACCGCCTCGAAGTGGGCGCGCAGGCCCGCGCGATTGGGCTTGTTGTAGTACGGGGCGACGACCAGCGCCGCGTCAGCGCCCGCCTCCGCCGCCGCCCGCGTCAACTCCTGTGAGTGCCGCGTGTCGTTCGTGCCGGTCCCGCAGACCACCGTTGCCTCATCGCCAATCTCGGCGACGATCGCGCGCAGCAGCGATATCTGCTCCTCGTCCGTGAGCGTTGGGCACTCGCCGGTGGTCCCCGCAACCACCACCCCGTGCGAACCGTGCTCCACAAGATGACGCGCGAGCCGCCGGGCCGCACCCTCGTCGACCCCCCCACCCTCGTCAAACGGGGTCACCATCGCCGTGATCACGCCTCGGATCGCCGTCATCGCCCTCAGGGTATACAGATCGCCTACAACAGCTTCTCGAGGCCAACCGTGAAGCGGTCCGGCAGGTCCGCCACCTTGCGAACCGCCAGCAGAACACCCGGCATGAACGAGCTGCGATCGATCGAGTCGTGACGCAGCGAGAGGGTCTGGCCCTCGCCTCCGAAGATCACTTCCTGATGGGCGACAAGGCCTGGCAGGCGAACAGAGTGGATTGGCTCGTGTACGTTGCCACCTGCCGCACGGATCAGCTCGGCCGTGCGCTTCGCCGTTCCGGAGGGAGCGTCGAGCTTACGATCGTGGTGCAGCTCGATGATCTCGCACTCCGGCATGTGGCGGGCGGCCAGCTGCGCCGCCTGCATCAGGAGCACGGCGCCAATCGCGAAGTTGGGGGCGACGAAGCAGTTGGCGCCCGCCGGCGTTGCCTCGACGGCCTCGCGCAGCGCGTCGGGCTCGAACCCCGTCGTGCCGAGCACGGCGTGGACGCCGGCCTCGAGGCAGGTGCGGACGTTGGCGAGGGCGGTCTCGGGGGTGCTGAAGTCGATCACCACGTCTACGTCCTCGAGCACATCGCCCAGCTCGACCTCCAGCGCCGGGTCGGCCCGCGCCGCCAGCTCCATGTCCTCGGCGCCCTCGACCGCGGCGCAGACGGTGCTGCCCATCCGCCCCGCCGCTCCGGAGACAGCGACCGCGATCACGTCAGTTTCGCCCCCGCCGACCCGAGTCATGCCGCCGCCAGCCCCTCGCTCACCGGGCCCAGCGCAGCCCGGAAGCGGTCACCGTCGCGACCGATGCAGGCCGCCGAGAGGCGTTCGGCTCCATAGAGCTCGGTTGCCAGCTCGGTCAGGTCGTCCTTCGTCACGGCATTCACCTTGGCGAGCATTTCATCAAGCGTCTCGATCGGCTGGTCGAACAGCGTCACTCGGGAGATGCGCGCCATTCGCGCCGCGGTCGACTCCATACCGAGAACCAGGCGGCCCTTCACGCTCTCCTTTGCCCGCGCCAGCTCTTCGTCGGATACCGGCTCCGAGCGCAACCGCTCGAGCTCCGCACCGATCACCGCGCAGGCCTCCTCCACGTTGTCCTCTCTCGTGCCAACGTAGGTGGCGATCAAGCCCGAATCCGTGTACTGCTCGTTGTAGGAGCCAACGGAGTACGCGAGACCACGCTTCTCCCGCACCTCGCGGAAGAGGCGAGAGGATGTGGAACCGCCAAAGATCGAGTCGAGGACGGCAAGCGCGTAGCGCCGCTCGTCGGCGCGGACTATTCCCGGCGCGCCAAAACAGATGTGGTACTGCTCGGTGTCCTTCTCGTAGAAGCGCCGGCGCACCGGCCCGTCCGGTGCCGTGCCCGCCTCCTCAGCGTCGGCCGGCTGCGCCGGCGCAACCAGCCGTTCGGTCAGCTCGACGATCCGCTCGTGCTCGAGGTGCCCCGCGGCCCCGACGACGATATTCGTCCCCGTGTAGCGCTGCCGGTGGTAGGCATCGATCTCAGGTATCGGAATCGACGCGATGACCTCCGCCTCGCCGAGCACGCGGCGACCAAGCGGGTGGCCCCCGAAAACGGCATCCGCAAGCACATCGTGGACCCGGTCCTGCGGCTCGTCCTCGTACATCGCGATCTCCTCGAGCACCACCTCCCGCTCGGAGTCGATGTCGGGAAAGGTGGGCGCAAGCAACATTTCGGCCAGCAGGTCGAAGACGGCCTCCGTGTGTTCGTCCAGAAAGCGCGCGTGGAGGTGTGTCGTCTCCTTGCCGGTTGCCGCGTTGACCAGGGCGCCGAGGCCGTCGAACCGCTCCGAGATCTCGATCGCCGAGTAGCGCTCCGTCCCCTTGAAGAGCAGGTGCTCGAGGAAGTGCGAGACCCCTGCCTGTGCGGGAGTCTCGTTCCTGGAGCCGGTGCGAACCCAGAGCCCGAGCGCGACGGACCGGACCGAGGGAACCTTCTCGGTTACGACCCGGACGCCCGAGCCCAGTTCAGTGAGCGTCGGTACCTTCAAGGCGCTCGCTCAGTGACGCGGCTCGCGGTCGGCGTCCCGGCTTGGGCGACCGTCTCGTCCGCCACGGCGACTGCCTCGATCGCCGCCACCGCGGCGTGGGCCTCCACTGTCGCCCGTGCCAACGGCGGTGAGTTCCTCGGCGCTTTTGCCGGCGACCGACGGATCGTCGGAGAGGCGCAGTCCGATACGGCCTCGCTCGCGGTCGACTTCAACCACGGTGACGTCCACCTGATCACCTGAGTTGAGTACGTCCTCAACTGAGTCGACCCGCTCTCCGGGCTTCACGTTGGAGATGTGAAGGAGGCCGTCGGTGCCCTTGACGAGCTCGACGAAGGCCCCGAACGTCGTCGTCTTGACGACTTTGGCGGCGTCGTAGCGATCGCCCACCTCGGCCTCCTTCGTCATCGACCCGATCCGTGCAACGCAGGCTTCGACGAGGTCCCCGGTCGGGGCATAGACACGCACGGTGCCGTCGTCTTCGACGTCGATCTCCGCTTCGAACTCCTCGCAGAGCGCCCGGATCGTTTCGCCACCCTTGCCGATCACGGCGCCGATCTTCTCGGGATCGATCTTGATCGCCTCGATCCGCGGTGCGTGCTGGGAGAGCATCTCCCGCGCGCCGTCGATCGCTTCGGCCATCTTGCCGAGGATGAACTGACGGCCCTCGTGGGCCTGCGCCAGCGCATCGCGGAGGATGTCGAAGGTGACACCGGTGATCTTGATATCCATCTGCAGGGCGGTGATCCCGTCGGCGGTGCCGGCGACCTTGAAGTCCATGTCGCCCAGGTGGTCCTCGACGCCGGCGATATCGGTGAGGACGATGTAGTCGTCGCCCTCCTTGATCAGCCCCATCGCGACGCCGGCTACCGGCGCGGTGACGGGAACGCCGGCCGCCTGCAACGCCATCGAGGAGGCGCAAACCGAGCCCATCGACGAGGAGCCGTTTGACTCGAGCGTCTCGGAAACAACCCTGACGACGTAAGGGAACGCCTCTTCGTCGGGAATCGTCGGCGCAAGCGCGCGCTCCGCCAGCGCCCCGTGGCCGATGTCACGACGCTTCGGGCCCCGCATGAAGCCCGCCTCCCCCACCGAGAACGGCGGGAAGTTGTAGTGATGCCAGAACCGCTTCGTGGTCGCAAGTCCAAGCGTGTCGAGGCGCATATCCATGCGCGTCGTGCCCAGGGCGACGTTGGAGAGGATCTGCGTCTCGCCGCGGGTGAAGAGCGCCGAGCCGTGCACGCGAGGAGAGATGTCGACCTCGCACTCGATCGGACGGATCTCGTCCTTGGCGCGACCGTCGGGCCGCTTCTTGTCGATCGCGATGCGCTTGCGGATGACTTCCTTCTCGAGTTTCGAGAAGGCGGCGGAGACCTCTGTGCGGCGCTCCGTGTCGCTGTCGTCCGCGGCGTACTGCTCGAGTACCTCCTGCTTCACCGCCGCGGCAGCATCCTGGCGCTCCAACTTGCCCTGAATCGAGGTCGCCTCGTCGATCTTGGCACCGTGCGAGGTGCGGACCTCCTCCAGCAGGCCATCGTCGATCTTTGGCGGCTCGATCTCGACCTTGTCCTTGCCGGCCTTGTCAGCCAACTCCTGCATCGCCGCGCAGAGCCTCTTGATCTCGCTATGGGCGATGTCGAGTGCGTCGAGGATCTCGGCCTCGGTGACGCCGGCGGCGCCCGCCTCGACCATCAGGATCGCCTCGTCGGTTCCGGCAACGATCAGGTCCAGCTCCAGCTCCTCGAGCGTCTCCTCGGGCGGGTTGACGACGAAGTCGCCCTCCAGTTTCCCGATCCGGACCGCGCCCACGTGGGCCGCGACCGGGACCGGCGAGATCGCCAGCGCCGCTGAGGCTCCATTCATCGCCAGGATGTCGTAGGGGTGGACGTGATCCACCGAAAGCGGGGTGGCGACGATCTGGGTCTCGTGATGCCAGCCCTTCGGAAACAGGGGGCGAATCGGCCGGTCGATCATGCGCGCCGTCAGCGTCGCCTTCTCGCCGGATCGGCCCTCGCGACGGAAGAACGAGCCCGGGATCTTGCCCGCGGCGTACATCCGCTCCTCGACGTCGACGGTGAGCGGGAGAAAGTCCACGTCGCGCAGATTGCCCATCGTCGCGGTGCAGAGCACCATCGTGTCTCCCGACTGCACGACGACGGCACCGCTTGCCTGCCTGGCCAGCTTGCCCGTCTCGAAGGAGATCTCGCCATCGCCGACCTCGACCGAAACGCGGCTAACGTCAAACATACCCATTGAGTTTTCCTACCTCCGGCCGCCCGGTTGGCGGCCATTTGCTTTTAGAACTCTCGTTCTCTGTCACGACGCAGGGTACAGATCGGCAAGCGCGACCTACCGGTCGTCATCGAAGCTGGCGGCAAGTCTCCCCCGGGAGGGGGATCCTCAAGCCGAAAGTCAGTCTGCTACCGCCGAAGCCCAAGCTCGGCAACCAGGGCGCGGTAGCGCTCGAGGTCGCTGCGCTCGAGGTAGCGCAACATGCGACGCCGCTTGCCGACCAGCATCAGCAGGCCACGGCGCGAGTGGTGGTCTTTGCCATGCTCGCGAAGGTGGCCCGTCAGGTCGTTGATCCGCTCGGTGAGCAATGCGATCTGCACCTCGGCGGACCCGGTGTCGCCGGTCGAGCGGCCGTACTTATCGATCAGCTCGCTCTTCTTGTCCTTCGTCAGAGTCATTGATTGGGCGTGAAGCTAGCACAGACCTGCTTTGCCTCAGCGACATCGATCCGCATCTGGGCAATCAGATCCTCAACCCCGGCAAACCGGCGCTCCCCGCGCAGACGCTGCACGAAGGCCACGCGCAAGGTCGTCCCATAGAGGTCCTCGTCACGATCGATCAGGTACGTCTCGATGAGGACGCCCCGGCCGGTATCGAAAGTCGGTCGCACGCCAACGCTGACGGCGGCCGGTACCCCGTCGGCAAAGGCGGCGTAGACGCCGTGGCCCGGGATCGCGAGGCCGTCGTCGGGGACGATATTTGCCGTCGGGAACCCCAACTCCCGGCCGCGCTGGTCACCCCCCACCACCGTTCCCTCCACCATGAAGGGAGCGCCGAGGCAGTGGCGAGCTCCCTCCACGTCTCCAGCGGCGATCAGGGCTCGGATGCGAGTGGAGGAAACGGTCTCGCCATCGACCTCGACCAGCCGCACGACCCGCGTCTCGAACTCCGGCCGCGCCGCGAGCATCTCGCAATCGCCTTTGGCCTTGGCGCCAAAGCGAAAGTTCTCCCCAACCGAGACGCGCTCCGCCCCGAGCTGCCGAATCAGGATTCCCTCGATGAAGTCGGTGGCGGAAACCGTCGCGAACTCGTTGTCAAACGGGATGACGACAAGCTCCTCGACTCCGAGCCCCTCGATCACGTCTCGCTTCACCCCGAACGGCATGATCATTTTCGGTCGCGCCGCCGGGTGCAGGATCTCCAGTGGATGCGGATCGAACGTGAGGACCGTGTCGGCATCGTCGATCACCACCTGATGGCCGCGATGCACCCCGTCGAAGGTGCCGATCGCCACATGCCGCGGCCGCGGTTTCGCATCGGGCAGAGAGGTGACCGCCATGCTCACCGCAGCACCGCCTCGGGGACGAGTTGCGAGAGCCGTTCGAGGCTCAGTTCCTGGCCCGCGTCCTCGATCAGAAAAGGACCAATCGCCGTGCGCCTCAGCTGCGCGCAGTAGGCATCCCCCAGGGTCTCGATCAAGGTGCGGACGTAGGTGCCCGCGGAGCATTCAATCTCGTACTTCGCGGTTTCAGCGTCGCTTTCGAGGAGGCTTGCCCGGTAGACGTCGACCTCGCGCTCCGGGGTCTCAACGGATTCGCCGCGATGCGCCTTGCGGTAGAGGCGCTCGCCGCCAACCCGCACCGCGGAGGTCATCGGAACCCGCTGACGGACCCTGCCCTCGGGCAGTTGCAGCGACGTCGGCACCTTCCCTGTCTCGCTGAGCTCACCATCCGGATCGCCTGTGGTCGAGCGCCAGCCGAGCCGAGCCGTCGCCACGTAGGTCTTGGGGAGCTCGATCAGAAAGCGCTGCAGTCGCGTCGCACGTCCCAGCAGGACAAGCAGCAGACCCGTCGCGAACGGGTCCAACGTCCCGGCATGTCCAACCTTGCAGTTCCTTTCGCGTCGCACCCGCAAGACCATGTCGTGCGAGGTTATCCCCGCCGGCTTATCGCAGAGCAGCACGGCACCCTCCGCATCGCCGAGCATCGTCACCGGGGCGACTGCGAGGTGACCCCGGCGCAGAGGAACGGAACCAGCTCCTCAAGCTCGAGGTCAGTAGAGAAGCCGGCGGCCCGCTTGTGGCCGCCACCACCCTGTTCACGGGCGATCGCCGAGACATCGACCTCACCGCCACTCGAGCGAAGGCTGACCTTGCGAGCGGCGCGACCCTTGTCCCCGAGATCGCGAATCAGCGCCGCGACTTTGGCACCCTCGACCGAGCGCAGGTGGTCGATGATCCCCTCGGTCATCTCCGCGCCGCCGCCGCTGGCCTTGTAATCCGCGGCCGTGATGTAGGAGAGCACCAGTGAACCCTTGCAGTAGTACTGGATGCCCTCGAGGGCACGCGAGAGAAGCCGCAGCTTCTCCAGCGGCACATGCTCGTACAGGCGGCGATAGGTGTCGTCAACCGCCACCCCGACTTCGATCAGGTCAGCGGCGATTCGATGCGTGCGGGCGTTCGTGTTCTCGTACATGAACTTGCCCGTATCGGTCACCAGGCCCACGTAGAGAGCGGACGCGATCTCCGGCGTGATCTTGGCGCCGAGGAGGATTGCCAGCCCATAGACGATCTCTGCCGTGCACGACGCATTGACATCGACCAGATTGACGTTGCCGAACAGCGTGTTGTCGTGATGGTGGTCGATGTTGATCCGGAAATTCCCCTCACGCGAGAGGAAATCGACAGGCATGCGGTCGATGTTGCCGCAGTCGAGGAAGACAACCGTCCGGTCGGCCATATCGGCAGGAGGCTCGTGGAAGACCTCCTCCAGGGGCAGGAAGCGATACTCGATCGGGAGCGGGAACTCTTTTGCCGCCAGGAACATGATCGAGTCCTTGCCAAGCTGGGTCAGTATGCGATGCATTCCCAGCAGCGAGCCCAGCGCGTCGCCGTCGGGCCCCTCATGAGCCGTCAACAGGAAGCGGTCCCGGGATCGAATCTCCACAGCGACCCGCTCGATGGCGGCCGCGGCGGCTTCAGCGGCTTTCGTCATCGATCTTCCTCGAGCAGCCGCGAGATTCGCATCCCCTGCTCAACCGTCGCGTCGTAGCGAAACGAAAGGGTGGGCGTCCTCTTCATCCGCGTCTCAGCCGCGATCCGCGACTGTATGACGCCGTGAGATGACTGCAGGCCGGCAAGGGCCTCGTCACGCGCCTTCTGGTCACCGAGCACGCTGACGTAAACCTTGGCAGCGCGGAGATCTGGGCTTGTCTCGACCGAGGTCACGGTGATGAAGCCGATCCGAGGATCACTCAGATCGGTGGCTATCGCGGTGCCGATCACCTCGCGAAGCATCTCGTTGATGCGGCGCATCCGAGGAGCGGGCATCCTACTCCAGCGTCTGCTCTACCTGCTTTGTCTTGAACAGCTCGAGCACGTCACCCTCCTTGACATCAGCGTAACCCTCGAGCACGACGCCGCAGTCCTGGCCCTCCTCGACCTCCTGCACGTTCTCTTTGAAGCGCCGCAGGGAACCGAGCCGGCCGGTCCAGATGACGGTTCCCTCCCGTACGAGGCGGACGCTAGCGTCCCGCGCAACCCGCCCTTCGGTGACCACACAACCGGCGATACGACCGACCTTCGAGGCCCGGAAGGTCTGTTTCACCTCCGCTTCCCCCACCGTCTCCTCGACCTCAACCGCCTCCAGCATGCCCTCCATGGCGTTGCGGAGGTCTTCGGTCACTTTGTAGATGATCGAGTAGGTACGGACGTCGACGCCCTCGCGCTCGGCGGCCCGGCGAGCATCGGCAAGGGGGCGAACGTTGAAGCCGATGACGATCGCTTCCGAGGCTGAGGCGAGCATCACGTCGGACTCGTTGATACCCCCGGTCTGCGAATGGATCACGTTGATCCCGACCCGCTCCTGAGGGACCTTGGCGAGCTCGTCCTGAAGTGCCTCCAGCGAACCGGCCACATCCGCCTTGAGAACGATGTTGAGCTCCTTGATGTCTCCTTCCTGCGCCCGGGCGAAGACCTCGTCGAGACTGACCTTCCGGGCCTGACGGCGGGCCAGCGCCTCGGTCTTGAGACGATTGCCGCGCTCCTGTGCGAGCTGCCGGGCGCGACGGTCGTTCTCGACGACGCGCACATGCTCACCGGCCTCGCAGACTCCGTCGAAACCGAGAACCTCGACGGGCATGCCGGGGCCGGCACTCTCCACTCTCTTCCCGGTGAAATCATGCATGGCACGCACGCGCCCCCACTGGGGGCCGCCGACCAGCGCGTCGCCGATCCTCAGCGTTCCACGCTGGATCAGGATGCTCACCACCGGGCCCCGGCCCGGGTCAAGTTGGGACTCGATGACGGAGCCGGAGGCCGGCGCCTCGGGGTTTGCCCGCAGCTCCTCGAGCTCGGAGACCAGGAGGATCATGTCGAGCAGGTTGTCGAGGCCCTCGTGCGTCTTGGCCGATACATCGCAGTAGACCGTCTCCCCACCCCAGGCCTCTGGGGTGAGGCCATCGGCGGCAAGCTCGTTACGAACCCGGTCGGGCTGGGCGCCCTCCTTGTCGATCTTGTTCACCGCGATCAGGATCGGCACGTCGGCCGCTCGGGCGTGATCGATCGC
>JBAVGD010000057.1:0-1892 GCA_049684635.1 Solirubrobacterales bacterium
CCGCAGTTGGGGCACTGCGAAACCAGCTCGAAGCGGCGCAGACAGTACACGCAGCGAAAGCGGCCCGGAAGCTGGGTCGGCCGCAACCACGGCTCCCCACACGCAGGACATGAGGCTCGCCGCAACATTCCTCCCCCTCCTCTTCATCGCTCATGTCCCGCATCATCCCTTCTCAGGCGGCAAATGAAGAATCCGGTCGTGCCATCGCGATCCGGCCGGAGCTGAAGGCAGCGGGAATCGTGCGGGGCGGCGAGCTCGGGCGAGCGAACACCGAGGTCATCGATGCTGAGCGGTGGAACCTCCCCCGCGCCGGAGGCCTCGAGCAGCGCCGCGATGCTGTCCTCGTTCTCGCGGCGGGAGATGGTGCAGGTCGAGTAGACGAGCACCCCACCGGGGCGCAGGGCGGCGGCGGCACCGGTGAGGATCCCGCGCTGGACCCCGACCAGTCGCTCGATCGCCTTCGGCGACTTGCGCCAGCGCGCGTCCGGGCGCGAGGCAAGCGTCCCCAGATCCGAGCAGGGCGCGTCGACGAGCACCCGATCGAAGCCCGGTGCCATCTGCACAGCCGCATCGGCCTCGACGACGGTGATGCTCCGCAGCGCCAGCCGCTGGGCTTGGGCCGCCACTTCGGCGGCCCGCGCCGGGTTCAGCTCGACCGAGATCGTCTCGCCGCGGTCCGACATCCGAGCGGCAATCTGGCCGGTCTTGATCCCCGGCCCCGCACAGAGGTCCAGCACCTGCTCCCCCGGCTGAGGATCGAGCACCTCGATTACGGCCGCGGAACCACGGCTTTGGGGAGTCAGAACACCGGACGCGACCAGCTCCGGCACAACGTCCCCCGTCCGGCCCTCGATGATGATCGACTCCGCGGCCGCCAGCGGCCACCGGCCCTCCGGTACGCGGACCTCGATCCCGGCGTTTCGCAACAGGGCCATCACCTGGTCTCGGTCGCCGTGCATCGGGTTGACCCGCAGCCCGAGCTCGGCGCGACGATTGGCAGCGGCCAAAAGCGAGCACGCCTCTCCGGGACCCAGCTCCTCCCACCACATCCTTGCCAGCCACGGCGGTGCGGAATGGGCCACCGCCGCGCGCTCGGGAGTCGAATCGTCGCCGAGCAGGTCGGTGGTCAGCTCTGTTCGCTCGCGAGCCGCCCGTCTCAGTACCGCGTTGACGAGACCGGCTGCCTGCGGGGCACCCGCCCGCTTCACCAGCTCAACCGCCTGGTCGACAGCCGCGTGATCCGGTGTCGCATCGGCGAACAGGAGCTCGTAGAGGCCGAGACGGAGTGCGGCCACCACGGGCGGATCCAGAAGGCGTGGCGAGCGGTCGGTCAGCCGCTCGATGGCGGCATCGGTTGTACCGCGGCGCTGGACCGCGCCGTATGCCATGCGCTGCGCCTGAGCGCGCTCACGGCCGGCCAGACCGTGCTCCTGGGCCAGCTCGCGGAAGACCCGCTCGGTGAAAGAGCCACCCTCGAATGTGGCCCGCACCACTTCGAATGCCACAACTCGCGGCAGAGAGCTCATGGACCCGGCAGCGGGTGACCGCGAAGGTAGGCGTCCGCCGCCATCGGTCGACCGCCCGCGGGCTGGACGATCTCGATCCGCAGCGTTCCCTTGGCGCACCCGATGAGAAGCGCGCCGGCCTCCGCCCGCATCTCGCCGCTGGGGAGATCCAGATCGAGCGCCGCCGCTCGCCGCACGCCCAGCCTCTCGCCTCCGACAATCTCCACGTAGGCGCCGACGTGCGGGGTCAGCGCGCGCACGATCCGCGCGAGCTCACCCGCCGAACGGGCTGGATCGAGGCGACGCTCCGCCGGATCGATCTTCTCGGCGTAGGTCGCACCTTCCTCGTCCTGCTCGCTGAACCGCAGCCGCCCCTCCCCTTGCAGG
>JBAVGD010000058.1:0-4506 GCA_049684635.1 Solirubrobacterales bacterium
GGGATGGGCGACTACATCCGCTGGGCGCCGCCCTACTACGGCGGCGAGGAGCAGCAGGAGCTGGGGACGCGTTCGGCGCTCTACCTCTCGCTCAACCGCGGCAAGCGCTCGATCCGCCTCGACCTCAAGTCCGATCAGGGCCGCGAGGCGCTTCTGCGGCTGGTCGAGTTCCACGACGTCGTCCTCGACGGCTTCCGGCCGGGAGTGCTCGACCGGCTCGGGGTCGGCTACGAGCGGATGCGTGAGGCCAACCCGGCGATCGTCTTCTGCGCGATCACCGGCTACGGCCAGGACGGTCCCTACACCCAGCGCGCCGGCCACGACATGAACTACCTCGGCCTGGTCGGGCTGCTCGGCCTGACCGGCGCCAGAGACGGCCCGCCCGTCCAGTCCGCCGGCCAGATCGCCGACGTCGGAGGTGGCGCTCTGATCGCCGCCTTCGGCGTGATGGCTGCGCTGCACGAGCGCCATCGCTCCGGCGAGGGGCAGATGGTCGACGTCTCGATGGCCGACGGGGCGCTCTCCTGGCTGGCCCTGGTCGCCGGGCGCTACTTCTGCGACGGCGAGGTGCCGCGTCGCGGCGAGCAGCAGCTCGCCGGTGGCCTGCTCTGCTACCTGCCCTACGAGGCCGCCGACGGCTGGGTCACCTGCGGCGCCCTGGAGCCGAAGTTCTGGGCTTCCTTCTGCAACGGGGTGGGTCGTCCCGACGTGATCGAGAAGCAGTTCGAGGCGCCCGGCTCCGACGCCTGGCGCGAGGTCGCCGCGGTCTTCCGTGCGCGGACGCGCGACGACTGGCTGGCCTTCAACGACGAGCACGACTGCTGCATCGAGCCGGTCCTCGACGTCGACGAGGCGCTCGACTCCGAGCTGGTTCGCGGGCGCCGGATGGTGGTCGAGATGGAGCAGCCGGAGCTTGGCAAGGTGCGCCAGCTCGGCGTCCCGGTGAAGATGAGCCGCACCCCTGGAGACCCGACCCGCCCCGCGCCGGCTTTCGGCGAGCACACCGACGAGGTTCTGCGCGAAGCTGGGTATGCAGAGGAGGAGATCGCCGCGATGAAAGAGTCAGGCGCCGCGGCCGGCCCGAGCGCCGACTCGGCGGCGACGTTCCGGGCATGAATCCCGAACGCCGCAAGCCGGCGGCCCCAGCACCGGGACCCATGTGATGGCCACCCGTACGGAGAAAGAGCTGCTCAAGATCGGCGAGCTGGCCGAGGCATCCGGCGTCACGGTGCCGACCGTCAAGCACTACCTGCGCGAGGGGTTGCTGCCGGCGCCGGTCAAGACCAGCCGCAACATGGCGTACTACCCGCCGGAGTTCGTCGACCGGATCAAGCTGATCAAGCAGCTGCAGGAGGAGCGCTTCATGCCGCTGCGCGCGATCAAATCGCTACTCGACGAGGACCCCGAGAGAGCCCGCGCGCTCCTGGAGCTCGAGGATCGCATCCTCGACCGTGCCCTCGCCGGCGAGCGCACCCGCACGAGCGCCGCCGAGGCGCGCGAGCGCTACGGCGTGCCGAAAGACGTTCTCGACCGGCTCGAGGAGCTCGAGCTCCTCAGTCCCAACAGCCGTGGCTACTCACCGTCCGACATCAAGATCATCGAGGCGATCAGCCGCTTCCGCGCCGGTGGCTACGACGAGCAGATCGGCTTCACCGTCTACGACACGCTGCGTTATAAGACCGCCCTTGAAGCGCTGGTCCGCGAGGAGGTCGGGATGGTGATGGACCGCTTGGCCGGCGAAGTCCCCCCGGAGCGCGTGGTGGAGATGCTCGAAGCCGGTGCCCAGCCCCTCCAGGACCTGATCGCCGCGCTCCACACCAAGCTGATGGTCGCTGAGCTGGAGCGCCACCGCGCCAGCCGCGGGTAGAGCATCACCAGATGTATTAGGAGGGGCGGCCGGCCGGACGGCGGGCATCTCCGCATTCCCCCCAGTAGGGCTCGTTGTAGCCTGCCCGGATGAAATCTGTCCTCGTGACCGGGGCTTCGACGGGCATCGGCAGGGCCACCGCGCTGCGAATGGACGCCGCGGGGTGGCGGGTGTTCGCCGGGGTGCGAAGGGAGGAGGACGCGGCGGCATTGCGCGAGGCGGCGTCGGAGCGGCTGGCGCCGGTGATCCTCGACGTCACCGACTCCGAGCAGATCGTGGCGGCGGCCGGGGAGATTGGCAAGGCGGTCGGTGAGGCCGGTCTTGACGGCTTGGTCAACAACGCCGGCGTTGCTATCCCGAGTCCGCTGGAGACGATGCCGATCGATGACTTCCGCCGCCAGATCGAGATCAACCTGACCGGCCAGGTGGCAGTGACGCAGGCGATGCTGCCGCTGATCCGCCGGGCACGCGGCCGCATCGTGTTCGTCAGCTCGATCGGCGGCCGCATCGCCTTCCCGCTGACCGGTGCTTACCACGCGGCGAAGTGGGGAGTGGAGGCCGTTGGCGACGTCTTTCGCCAGGAGCTGCGTCCGTGGGGAATCTCGGTCTCGATTGTCGAGCCCGGTTCGATCGACACGCCGATCTGGGAGCGCGGCGAGCGCGAGGCTGACGCGATGGGGGGCCGCGTCCCCGCCCGCGAAGAGCTCTACGGCAGGGCGATCGCCAGCTATCGGGGCGTGATCAAGGGCCTTGCCGAGCGCGGGATCCCGCCGATCAAGGTGGCGGCGGTCATCGAGCATGCCCTCGGCGCCCGGCGCCCGCGCACCCGCTACCTGGTTGGTCTCGACGCTAAGGTCCAAGCGCGGGTGAAGCAGGTGATCCCCACTCGCGTCTTTGATCGCATTGTTGCTCGTGTCATGGGCCTGTAGCTGGGACGCCTGGCGCCTCCTATACTTGGCTACGACCGATTGACTGGTCAGTCAACCAGCACCCAGGGAAACGCTTGCGCGCAGCAGCAGTACAGCTCAACTCAACGAACGACAAGGCCCGGAACGTCGCAACCGCGGAGCGCCTCGTGCGCGCCGCGGCGGCCGACGGCGCCGAGCTCGTGGCGCTGCCGGAGAAGTGGAACCTGCTCGGCGCCGGAGAGGAGCTGGCGGCCGGCGCGGAGGACCTCGATGGCCCGACCCTTTCGGCGGCGCGGAGCTGGGCGCGGGAGTTGGACATCAACCTGCTCGCCGGGAGCATCGCCGAGCGCGGCCCCGAGAAGGTCTTCAACACCTCCGTGCTGATCGGTCCCGACGGTGCGGACCTCGGCGTCTATCGCAAGATCCATCTGTTCGATGTGGAAGCCGGAGGCGTGGAATACCGCGAGTCCGAGCACGAGGCTCCGGGCAACGAGATCGTTCTGGCAACCGCCGGTGAGGTGACGGTTGGCCTCACTGTCTGTTACGACCTTCGCTTTCCAGAGCTCTATCGCATCCTCGCGGTCCGAGGAGCCCAGCTGGTCACGGTGCCGTCCGCCTTTACCCTGGCCACCGGCCGTGATCACTGGGAGGTCTTGCTGCGCGCCCGGGCGATCGAGAACCAGGTCTTTGTCCTCGCCCCAAACCAAGTGGGCGAGGCCGCACCCCACTACAGCTCCTATGGCCGTTCGCTGATAGTCGACCCCTGGGGGACGGTGCTCGCCACGGCGCCCGACGAGGAGTGCTTCGTGGCCGCTGATCTCGACCTCGAGTTCCAGGGCCAGATTCGCGAGTCCCTGCCTTCCCTTGCCAACCGTCGCCCCGACGCGTACGTCTGGCCGCAGCTGCGGGAGGTGCATGCCTGATGGCGGAGGCGCCCCCGATCGACAAGCGCCGCCAGATCCTTGACGCCGCGATACGGGTCTTCGCTCGGCAGGGCTTCCACGCGACTCGCGTCGCTGACATCGCCGACGAGGCGGGAGTCGCCTACGGGCTCGTCTACCACTACTTCAAATCGAAGGACGAGGTGCTGAACGAGCTCTTCAGCGAGCGCTGGTCGCTCCTGCTGGCGGCCATCGAGGAGGCTGACGGCAGCGATGAGACGCCGCGGACCAAGCTGGAAGACGTCGCGGGCTTCATTGTCGATTCCTATCGCTACGACCCCGAGCTGATGAAGGTGATCATCGTCGAGGTGACGCGGGCCGCGAACTCGTTTGGCCGGACGCATCTGTCGGAGATTCGTCGCGCCTACGACTCGATAGCGAAGATCGTCGCCGAGGGCCAGGAGGTGGGTGTTTTCCGCCGCGACATCGATCCGACCTTCGTCTCCATGTCCTTCTACGGAGCGATCGAGCAGCTCCTCTCCGGCTGGATCTTCGACCTGATTCCCCCCTCCGACAGCAACTTCGAACAGGCCAAGACGCTCGTGGTGGCAACTATCTGCGACGGCTTGGAGCCGCGGTGAGGTCCGTGGGCGAGCCTTCCCACCGCGATGGCCGCAAGATGGTTTACTGCTGGCTTCCCCACGGGAAGGTCTAGCGAAAGTGGAGAACGACATCGTCAAACGACTCGTCTGGAGCGGCCTGCTTGCGGCAAGCGGGGCCCTGGCGAGTGTCGTTGCAACCAAGATGGCCGCTTTTCTCTGGCGGCAGCTGTTCGACGAAGATCCCCCTG
>JBAVGD010000059.1:0-3540 GCA_049684635.1 Solirubrobacterales bacterium
GTCCACGACACTTGCTGGAACGCGAGGTAGATCGTGAAGGGCTGAACGAGGGTGAACGCGGCTTGCAGGTAGTTGTCAACGCCATCGAACAGAAGCGAACCGTCCGAGCGGATCGTGGGACGGTTGGAAGCGGTCGCTTGCAAGAGCGGGCGCATGTTGCCGGATTGATCCGCCCACTCTGAACAGGCTCCGTTGATGTTCGTCAGGCCGATGCGGTAGCGATACCACGCGGCGAGTGAGACTCGCACACTCAGGTTGGGGCGCATCGAAACTCTCCTTTGCGTTGCCATGTTTCTCTCCTAAGAAGTCAGTGCTTGCAACTGCGCATCCGGCAGTCTCTGCGGGAAGTAGGACACCCGGCGGATGGGGCCAAAGAGTTGAACGGTTGTCCCAGTATTAGCTACACCAATAGAGAGTGTTGTAACAGTCGGTAGAGTTCCCGTCGTATCCGTCTGGACTGCATCGCCACCAAAGCACAGCGCAAAATCATTAACCGCGTATGCACCAGCAACCTTAAATGCTGTTCCTACTACGATTGTTCCAGATGTCAGGTTTACCTGGCCAGCAGCACCATCTGTTACAACGTATTGAGAGGTCGCCGATCCATTATCCTGAAGGACAATGCGTTCGTTTGCTGTCCCATCATGTATTTCTACAATTCTCTTCGCGGCTGCGACAGTTACTATTACAGTAGCTTGTGCAAGCACCGTACCTGCACTCGCATTGAGCCATCCGCTCGTCGGATACGTCAGCACGTCCGCGTTGCGCGCAGCACCAGCACTAGCCATCGGCGTAGTAGCGAACGCGCCCGCCTCGAACTGATTGAAGTCAACCTCGATTGCATCGCCCGAGGTGTTGATCTGGAAGCCGAAGGCAACATTCAACTCGTTGTCGTTCAGTTCAACACGCGTGTAGGTCGTCAAGTTAATCAGTGCGGTGATGTCCAGCGTCGCGGTTCCTTGGCGCAGGATGATCGTCCCGCTCCCGGTCTTGCGCCTGACCCATGCCGAGTAGGTGCGCGAAGTCGCCGCCGCAACCAGCGTTTGCAGGACGGTTGCCGTCGCTCCGGTGGCTGTGAGCGTAGAAGCGGAATTCACCACGCCGTCAATGCCGGTAGCAGTCTTGGCCTTCGTGCAGGTAACGGCTACCCAACTCGCGTCCGTCATGTCTCGGATGCTTGCCGTAGGCGTCACCAACTGCGTGCCAGCGCCTTCGGGCAGATAGCCGCCAAACTCGCCCGCCGCCGTTGTGAAGCCGCTATAGACCGAACGTGCTGTGCCGCTCGCAACCTGCGCCCACAGGCCGCTAGCGAGTTTCGTCCACGCCACGGTCGCCCGCGTGAACGTTTCTGAAACACCGCCGCGCCCTGCGCTCGTGTTTACCGCTCCATTGCCAAGATCGTTGAAATCAACGAAAAAACTCGACCGCGCAAATCCGTTTCCCGCCCGGATGCCGAACCGATTGACCCCTTGCGTGCGCCTTCCGTGGCCTGAACCGACCACGTAACTCGGAACGACGTGGCGCAGCAGTTGCACTAACTCATCTCGGAGACGTAGATCGCGCCGTTGCCGGATAGCGCAATCACGCTGATCGCTGCGTTGCCAGCGACGGAAAATCCGCGCGTCGCGTAGGCTCCTAGAAATTGCTGACCAGGCGCTCCGGCGGACACATTCGCGGCGCTCGGGGTCTGCCCGGCCAAACCGATGCTCGCCACGGCGTCAACCGTGCAGGTCAGTTCCACGTCGCTCGTATAGGGTGCAAGCCGCACCGTGATCGCGGTCGCGGTGTTGATCGCAATGTTCCCGCAACTTGCCGGCGCGGGCATGGGATTCAGGTATCTGGACATCTTTCCTCTCCTTCAGTGTGAAACGGGGCGGTCCCTTGCGAGACCGCCCCTTATCCGGCGGGTTAGACCGGGGTGCGGCGGCGACTAGCGCCGACCGCGCCTACCCTTGCGACGACGGGCCATGATGGGCTCCTTCTCGTTTTATTCTTTTCGCAAGGCAATTCCAGGGTCGCCTCGTTTCACCCTTGTGCTCCCGGAAGCCGCGAGAGCTTCCCTGCGGCCTCGGCCTGTTCCATCGCCTGTTTCTTTTGCTCTGCGGCTGCTCTCGCAGCGGCAAGCTCCTTGTAGCGTTCCTTGAGACCTTGCGTGTTCTGGGGTTGATAGGTCTCAAGCACCGCGTCCCCATCCACAATACCACGGTCAAAGAGCGCGAGCATGTCGCCCTTTTTTTCCTCCATGAACACGGGGCTCGAAGAATGTCCGTCCACCTTGACCATGTAGTTGTTCGTGAAGTGGGCCGAGAGGAACTGCTCGGGCTTTTCGTCTTGCGCCGTAGGCTCGCTCGTGAGAGGGGCTTTGTTGTGCGCCTGGTCCAGCTTCATGTAGAGCATGGCAATGCGCTCCAAAGAATCCTCGATGATGAGGGCGCGTTTCTTGGGGCGCGACGATGACGCGCGCATGAGGGAATCGGTCTGGCCCTTGGAGCGTACTCCTGCCTCCCCGCGCCCCATCGACAGGTTCGTGAGCGCGCTCGCCTCCTGAAACATCTGGTCGTCGCGGTCAACGAGCTGCCAGAGGTCCGCTGGAACGCTGGGCTTGAACTCCTTTATGTCCGCAGTCGGATCGCCAATGGAGGAGATCAGCGCGTTCATTTTCTGGACGGCGAGGTTTTTCTCGTCAATCGCCCCTCCCCAATTCCCCTTCATCGCCTTTGGAGAATTGACGCTGCGATCCACCAGTTCGGTCGCTTGTCCCATGTGGTGCTCGCGCTGATCCTGAAGCCCGGTGAGCTTGGCGACTTCCGAATACCCCCAGAAATAATCCGGGGCAGGATTGGGCTTGACCTGCGTGAACGGGTGCTCGCCTTCGAGCCAGATTTGCGAGCCGTCCTTTGTGGATTGATCGTAGGCCAAGCGATCATAGATCACGATGGAAGGGTCAGAGAGGGTGACGCAGCGATACCCGCCTGGGCGTCCGGTCTTTGGGTCCTTGCCAGATGCGCCATCGTCCCAGAGCCACAATTCGTAGCACTCGACCAATTCCTCCGCGGTCCTTGGGCGGTAGAGATCCTCGTTTGCCAGCGGCGCCGGAGCGTTGCCGGTCATGGTCCCTGAGAGGGGATAGATCGTGGACATGATGATGCGCTGTACGCCTGCGGGAAGTTCTGACTCCGTTTTCTTGGATGCCGTGAGGCGCATGAGGAGCACTTCGCGGTTTGGGTGCGTGGCGAGGTCGCGCTGCAGTTGGGATTTGGTCGTCATGAACACGTGGACGAAGGCTTCCTGCCTATCGAGCATCGTGACATCCTCGCGCAGCACGCCGAAATTCCCCGGATCGACGAGGAATGGCAGAGTCTCGGCGCCGCGTTGTATGAGTTTCACCAGCATGCAGTCGTAGACTAGCGCCCAGGTCACGGCGTCCGAGAAGATGATGTCGGCGTTTGAATCCTCCCACTTGTCGTTCAGGCGCGAAATGAGCGGTCGCACCTTCGCCATGTTCTTCGCCTTTTCCACTTCGGCGCCAAGCTTCAGGGA
>JBAVGD010000060.1:0-8927 GCA_049684635.1 Solirubrobacterales bacterium
TCTTTGGAGCGTTCAAATTCGAGGACCCGCCGCACTCGATCGAGGAGTGCCGGGAGAAGGACATGACGTACTCGCGGCCGCTGACCGCGACCGTCGCCTTCCAGAACAAAGAGACGGGGGAGATCCGCGAGCAGGCCGTCTTCATGGGCGATTTCCCGTGGATGACCGATCGCGGCACGTTCATCATCAACGGGACTGAGCGCGTTGTCGTAACCCAGCTGGTCCGTTCACCCGGGGCTTACGTGATGGCGCCCAAGGACCCGGAGAAGCAGGTCTTCATCGCCAACCTGATGCCCGCGCGCGGCTCCTGGCTGGAGCTCGAAATCGACAAAAAAGGCCGCGTCTACGTTCGCATCGACCGCAAGCGCAAACTGCCGGTGACGGTGCTGCTGCGGGCGATGGGCTATGTCGAGGACGATCAGCTTCTGTCGATGTTCGACCACTCCGTCTACCTCCACCACACGATCGAGTCCGACACCGAAGCGACCAAAACGGAAGAGGGCGCCCTCGTCGAGCTGTTCAAAACGCAGCGGCCGGGGGAGCCACCCTCGGTCGACGCCGCGCGCAGCCTGCTCGAGCAGCTCTTCTTCGACCCCAAGCGCTATGACCTGACCAGGGTCGGCCGCTACAAGCTGAATGCGCGGCTCGACCTCGACATCGACCTCGACAACCGGGTCCTCACGCACGACGACATCATCGCCCTCATCAAGGAGCTGGTGAGCCTGCCGAAGCTGCTCGGCGTTCCCGAGGAGATCGACGAGGAGAACCCGATCAAGGACTACGCGGCCGAGGCCATCACCTACCCGCGCGAGCCGATCAACGAGCACCTCGACGAGTACGAGCACTTCGGCAACCGCCGCCTGCGCACCGTCGGCGAGCTGATCCAGGAGGCCTTCCGGATCGGCCTCTACCGGATGGAGCGGGTGGTCCGCGAGCGGCTGACGACCGAAGACGCCGACGCGATCACGCCGCAGACGATCATCAACATCCGTCCCGTCGTGGCGGCGCAGAAGGAGTTCTTCGGCTCCTCGCAGCTCTCCCAGTTCATGGATCAGACCAACTCGCTTGCCGGGCTGACGCACCGGCGGCGGCTGTCGGCGCTCGGCGCCGGCGGGCTGACCCGCGAGCGAGCCCCGATCGAGGTGCGCGACGTGCACCCGACCCACTACGGCCGCATGTGCCCGATCGAGACCCCCGAGGGGCCGAACATCGGCCTGATCGGTTCGCTCTCCTCCTACGCGCAGGTCTCCGAACACGGTTTCGTCACGACCCCCTACCGGGTCGTGAAGGACGGTGTCGTCACCGACAAGATCGTGCACCTGGACGCGACCCAGGAGGAAGAGAAGATCATCGCCCAGGCGAACGCCGAGGTCGATCCGAAGACGAACAAACTGAAAGGGCCGCAGGTCCTGGTCCGCGCCTCGGATCAGGAGTATTCGACGGCCGCTCCTAAAGAAGTCGACTACATGGACGTCTCACCGACCCAGATCTGGTCGGTGGCCACGGCGCTGATTCCGTTCCTCGAGCACGACGATGCGAACCGGGCGCTGATGGGCTCGAACATGCAGCGCCAGGCGGTGCCGCTGCTGAAGCCCGAGCCGCCGCTGATCGGCACCGGCATGGAGCGGCGCGCGGCCGTTGACACGGGCGACGTCGTCCTGGCCGCCGCCGCGGGCGAGGTGACCCACGTCGACTCCGAGCGCATTGTGGTGACGCAGGGTTCGACGAAGAACGAGTACCCGCTCAATAAGTTCATGCGCTCCAATCAGGGCACGATCATCCATCAGCGGCCGATCGTCAGCAGCGGCGCGAAGGTGCAGAAGGGAGACGTGCTCGCCGACGGTTCCTCGACCTCGGGTGGCGAGATCGCGCTGGGCAAGAACTGCCTGGTCGCCTTCATGTCCTGGGAGGGCTACAACTTCGAGGACGCGATCATCATCTCCGAGCGCCTCGTCAAGGACGACGAGCTGACGTCGATCCACATCGAGGAGTACGAGATCGACGCCCGCACGACGAAGCTCGGCGAGGAGGAGATCACGCGGGACATCCCCAACCGATCCGAGGAGAGCCTGCGCAACCTGGACGAGCGCGGCATCGTGCGCGTCGGTGCCGAGGTCGTCTCCGGTGACCTGCTGGTCGGCAAGGTGACGCCAAAGGGCGAGACCGAGCTGACCGCCGAGGAGAAGCTGATCCGGGCGATCTTCAAGGAGAAGGCCCGCGAGGTGCGGGACACGTCTCTGAAAGTGCCGCACGGCGAGGGTGGTGTCGTAATCGAAGTGCTCACCTTCAGCCGCGACGATGGCGACGACCTGCCGCCCGGCGTCAACGATCTGGTCCGCGTCTACGTAGCCACCAAGCGCAAGATCGCCGAGGGCGACAAGCTCGCCGGCCGTCACGGGAACAAGGGTGTGATCTCGCGGATCGTCCCCGAGGAGGACATGCCGCACCTGGAGGACGGCACCCCCGTCGACGTGATCCTCAATCCGCTCGGCGTGCCGAGCCGGATGAACATCGGACAGGTTCTCGAGACGCACCTCGGGTGGGTTGCGGGCAACGGCTGGTACGACGACGGCTCCGAGGCCTACAAGCAGGCGCACTCGCCCGACGGGGATGGTCGCGTCTACGTCTCGACGCCGGTCTTCGACGGCGCAACGGTCGAAGACGTCGATGAGGCGCTCTGCCGGTGGTCAGACGAAAACGCCGAGCGCGGCATAGACCTCGGCCTTGTCAAGAGCGAGCGACCCGGGTCCCGCTGCATGGGCGCGGTGCAGCTCTACAACGGCCGCAGCGGTGAGCCGTACGAGGGCACCGTCACGGTCGGCTACATGTACATCCTGAAGCTGTTGCACCTCGTTGACGACAAGATCCACGCTCGTTCGACGGGGCCTTACTCGCTGGTCACCCAGCAGCCGCTGGGCGGCAAGGCGCAGTTCGGTGGGCAGCGCTTCGGCGAGATGGAGGTCTGGGCGCTGGAGGCATATGGCGCGGCCTACACGCTGCAGGAGATGCTCACCGTCAAGTCCGACGACACAGTCGGCCGGGTCAAGGCCTACGAGGCGATCGTCAAGGGCGAGAACATTCCGGAGCCCTCGATTCCGGAGTCGTTCAAGGTTCTGCTGAAGGAGATCCAGAGCCTGTCGCTCGACGCCAACATCGTCTCCGAAGGAGGCGAAGTCGAGATCTCCGACGACGATGACGACCTCCTCAAAGCGGCGGAGGAGCTGGGCATGGACCTGACCGGCGTGCGCGCCGACGGTTCCAACGGCGCCGCCGACGAGAAGGAGGAGCAGGTCGTGGAGGCAGGGGAGGCCGGGACTACCGGCGACGGGGCTGATGCGGGGGCCGAGGCTGAAGAGACGAAGGTGGAGGACTGATGATCGACATCAATAACTTCGACGCAATCGAGATCGGTCTCGCGTCCTCGAAGAAGATCCGCTCCTGGAGTTGGGGCGAGGTCACCAAGCCTGAGACGATCAACTACCGGACCCTGAAGCCCGAGAAAGACGGGCTCTTCTGCGAGCGCATCTTCGGCCCGACCAAGGACTGGGAGTGCTATTGCGGGAAGTACAAGCGGGTCCGCTACAAGGGCATCGTCTGCGAGCGCTGCGGTGTCGAGGTAACGCGATCCAAGGTCCGCCGCGAGCGGATGGGCCATGTCGACCTGGCCGCGCCGGTGTCGCACATCTGGTTCTTCAAGGGCGTTCCGAGCCGGATCGGCTACCTGATCGACATGGCTCCAAAGGAGCTGGAGAAGGTCCTCTACTTCGCTGCCTCGATGGTCACTTGGGTCGATACCGAGGCGCGGGAGAAGGATCTGGGGAAACTCGAGAAGGAAGTCAAGAAAGTCACCGAGTCCTACGAGTCCGAACGGCAGAAACGCACCCAGGAGCTGAATGAGTCGCTAGAGCGGCGCATCAAGTACCTCGAGGAGGGCTCGCAGGAGAAGTTCGACGACGACGACCACATCTGGGCCGACTCGCTGAAACTGACCGCGACGCAGCTGCGCAAGCTGAAGGACGACGAGCGCAGCAAGATGATCAAAGAGCTGCGCAAGACGTTCGACGCGGAGATCTCCGACACCGAGGCCTACATCGAAGAGGCCGTCGAGCGGATGGATGAGGTTTGGAAGATCTTCACCGAGATGAAGCCGAAGGACGTCGTCAACGACGAGACCGTCTTCCGCGAGCTGAAGGATCGTTTTGGCTCGCCCTTTGGATGGGGCGAGTACTTCCGGGGCGGAATGGGTGCCGAAGCTGTCCGCGATCTGCTCGAACAGGTTGATCTGGCGGCCGAATGCGAGGAGCTCGAGCTCGTCATCAACAGCTCTAAGGGGCAGAAACAGGCTCGTGCGGTGAAGCGCCTGAAAGTCGCTTCCGCCTTCCTGAACTCCGACAACAAGCCGGACTGGATGGTCCTCGACTGCGTGCCGGTCATCCCGCCGGAGTTGCGCCCCATGGTGCAGCTCGACGGCGGCCGCTTCGCGACTTCGGACCTCAACGACCTCTACCGGCGCGTGATCAACCGCAACAACCGCCTCAAAAGGCTGCTCGATCTCGGCGCCCCCGAGATCATCGTCAACAACGAGAAGCGGATGCTGCAGGAGGCCGTTGACGCGCTGTTCGACAACGGGCGCCGTGGCCGGCCGGTCACAGGTCCAGGGAACAGGCCCCTGAAGTCCCTCTCGGACATGCTGAAGGGCAAGCAGGGCCGCTTCCGCCAGAACCTGCTTGGAAAGCGCGTCGATTACTCCGGCCGCTCCGTGATCGTCTCCGGGCCCAGCCTGCAGCTCCATCAATGCGGGCTGCCCAAGCTGATGGCGCTAGAGCTCTTCAAGCCGTTCATCATGGCCCAGCTGGTCGAGCGCAAAGCCGTCCAGAACATCAAGGCCGCCAAGAAAATGGTCGAGTCGATGGTCCCGGAGGTCTGGGACGTGCTGGAGCAGGTGATCCACCAGCATCCCGTGCTTCTCAACCGAGCCCCGACGCTGCACCGTCTCGGGATCCAGGCCTTTGAGCCGGTTCTGGTCGAGGGCAAGGCGATCCAGGTTCACCCGCTGGTCTGTCACGCCTTCAACGCCGACTTCGACGGCGACCAGATGGCCGTTCACGTGCCATTGTCGGCCGAGGCTCAGGCCGAGGCGCGCATCCTGATGCTCTCGGCAAACAACATCCTCTCGCCTGCCCATGGCGCGCCGCTGGCGACGCCCACTCAGGACATGGTGCTGGGGATCTACTTCCTCACCTACGGCCCCCCGGCCGAGGAGCTGTTGAAGATCGACAACGCGCTGAAGGCCGGCAAGGGCGCCAAGAACAACGGTTCGCGTCCGCACGTGTTCCGCTCCGCGCAGGAGGCCGAGCTGGTCTACGAGAACGGCGGCTGCAAGCTGCACGACTACGCCGAGTACCGGCGCGCCGGGCACGAGCACTTTCTGACAACAGTTGGCCGGATCATCTTCAACGAGAGGATCGAGCGTGCCCTGGCGGAAGCGCTGGGCGAGGACTTCGACCCCGAGCGGTTCGAGTTCGTCAACCACTCGCTGAAGAAGCGCGACGTCAACGCGATGGTGACCGATCTGGTGGATGCCTACGGCGCGCCTGCGGTTTCCGAGGTCCTCGACGCGTTCAAAGACCTCGGTTTCCACTACGCGACCCAGGCCGGGATCTCGGTTTCCAAGAACCACGTCGTTTCGCCGCCGAACAAGGCGGAGATCCTCGATCGCTATGAGAAGTTGACGGCGGAGATCCAGCGCCAGTACGAAGAGGGTTACATCACTGCCGAGGAGCGCCACGAGGCGGTGACCTCCCACTGGAACAAAGCGACGGATGAGGTTGCGAAAGCGATGGAGGACAACCTCGACGAGCTGAATCCGATCTTCATGATGGCCAACTCGGGCGCTCGCGGATCGTTCAAACAGATCCGCCAGCTGGCCGGGATGCGCGGCCTCATGGCCAATCCGAAAGGCGAAATCATCGAGCGGCCGATCAAGGCCAACTTCATGGAGGGCCTGTCGGTTCTCGAGTACTTCATCTCCACCCACGGCGCCCGAAAGGGCCTCGCCGACACGGCGTTGCGCACCGCCGACTCCGGCTACCTGACGCGGCGCCTGGTGGATGTCGCCCAGGACGTGATCATCCGCGACGAGGACTGCAAAACCAAAGACCACATCGAGATGGCGCTGCGCAAGGACGATGGCACGCTTAACGACAACCTCTTCGGTCGCCTGGCGGCGAAGAAGCTCGAGACCAAGCGGGGCCGCGAGTTGCTCAAACGCAACCAGCAGATCACCCCGCCCGATGTCGAGGCGATCGCCGAGGCGTTCGGCGACGAGACGATCACGGTTCCGGTCCGGTCGACCCTTAAGTGCGAGGCCGAGTCGGGTGTTTGCCGCTCCTGCTACGGCGTTGCGCCGGCGACCGGGTCGATGGTCGACATCGGTGACGCGGTGGGGATCATCGCCGCCCAGTCGATCGGTGAGCCCGGTACCCAGCTCACCATGCGCACCTTCCACACCGGCGGTGTGGCGGGCCAGGACATCACCCAGGGCCTGCCGCGGATCGTCGAGCTCTTCGAGGCGCGTAAACCGAAGGGCCTGGCGCAGATGGCGGAGGCGGCCGGCAAGGTCTCGGTCGAGGAAACCGACAAAGCCCTGAAAGTGATCGTCACCGAGTCAAGCGGTGAGGAGCACGCCTACAGCTTTCCGCCCCGA
This sequence comes from Solirubrobacterales bacterium, assembly GCA_049684635.1. Taxonomy (GTDB): domain Bacteria; phylum Actinomycetota; class Thermoleophilia; order Solirubrobacterales; family 70-9; genus VRUE01. The sequence continues at coordinate 6,707 of JBAVGD010000060.1, forward strand.
ACCCGCCTGCACGTGGCCGATGGTGACAAGGTCGAGGTTGGCCAGCAGCTCAACGAGGGCTCGCTCTACCCCGCCGACCTGCTGGCGATCCGCGGCCGCACCGACACCGAGCTCTACCTCGTCGCCGAGGTGCAGAGGGTCTACCGGGCACAGGGCGTTGACATCAACGATAAGCACATCGAGCTGATCGCGCGCCAGATGCTGAAGAAGGTGCGCATCGAATCGAAGGGCTCCACCAGCCTGTTGCCGGGGCAGCTTGAAGACCGCGGCAAGCTCAAACGGCTCAACAAGAAGGTGAAGGAAGACGGTGGCACACCGGCCAAAGGCGAGGAGGTCATCCTCGGCATTACAAAGGCTTCGCTGGCCACCGAGTCCTTCCTCTCTGCCGCCTCCTTCCAGGAGACGACCAAGGTGCTTACCGATGCCGCCCTGGAGGGCAAGCGGGACCGCTTGGTCGGCCTCAAGGAGAACGTGATCATCGGCAAGCTGATTCCTGCCGCGACGGGGCTCAAGCACTACCGGACGCTGGCGGTGGAGCCTGCGATTCCGGTCGAGTCCCCCGGTGCCGACGATCTTCTCGACGAAGACGAACTGGCCGCCGAGCTCGGGGTCGATGAGGCCGGAACGCCGATGGAGAGCTTCGGACCGTCGTTTGCGGAGGAGCTCGAGGAGCTCTCCAAAGAGATCGAGCAGACCTCCGAGGAGTCGTAGGCGGGAGAGGGGTCAGGCACCCCTCTCCACTTAGGTCCTTAACTTTTTCGAGAGGCGATGCGGCCGTCCGAGTAGCCGGGCGCCGAAAAAGTACAAGACGTTCCGAGGGGTGCCTGCCCCTCTCTCACGTGGGTGGGTGGCCGAGGTCTGCTCGATCTCGACCGGCCCGAAACACGGTGTCCATGTATCGCATGGACACCGTGTTTCGGGCCGTGCCCATAGGCGGAGGCTCAGGTAGATTTCGGGACGTGCCAGGAGGAGGACCGGCTGAGAAGGTCTGTGTGATTGGAGCCGGGAGCTCCGGGATTGCTGCCTGTCAGGTGCTGGATGCGCGGGGGATCCCGTTCGACTGCTTCGAGAAGGGATCCCAGGTGGGGGGGAACTGGCGCTACGAAAACGACAACGGGATGTCGTCCGCCTACCGCTCCCTGCACATCAACACCTCGCGAGGCCTGATGGCCTACGCGACGTTCCCGATGCCGGACGACTACCCGGACTACCCGAACCACTTTCAGATCGCAAGGTACTTCGACGACTACGTCGACCACTTCGGCTTTCGGGACAAGATCCGCTTCCGAACGGCGGTCGTCAGAGTTGAGCCCCTCGACGGAGAGTGGGAGGTGACGGTTGAAGCCGGCGAGGGCGGGCGGGAGTCGAACCGCTACCGGGCTGTGCTGGTCGCCAACGGTCACCACTGGGACCCGCGCTGGCCGGAACCACCTTTCCCAGGCTCCGATGAGTTCGAGGGGGAGCAGATGCACGTTCACCACTACCGCGAGCCCGATGCGTTGCGCGGCAAGCGGGTGCTCGTGCTCGGCATCGGCAACTCGGCTACCGACATCGCCGTCGAGTCCTCGCGAATCGCGGACGCGACCTTCCTGGCGATGCGCCGCGGTGCGTACGTGCTCCCCAAGTACCTCAACGGAAAGCCCACCGACGAATCAGCCTCCCCGGTGCTCACGCGGATGCCCCTCTCCGTGCAGCGCTTCTTCATCTCTCGCATGCTTGGCCTCGCCGTCGGCGACATGACCGCCTATGGCTTGCCCAAGCCCGATCACAAGCTGCTCGAGGCCCACCCGACCGTGTCAGCGGAGCTGCTCTCGCGCCTCGGTCACGGTGATATCAGCGTGAAGCCGAATGTCGATCGCTTTGCGGGAGGTCGCACCATCCGCTTCGTCGATGGCAGCGAGGAGGAGATCGATCTCGTCATCTACTGCACCGGCTACAAGATCACCTTTCCGTTCTTCGATCCGGAGCTGCTCTCGACCGAGGATAATCGGCTGCGGCTCTACCGTCGCGTCGCGTCGGTCGAGCACCCGGGCCTTTATTTCCTCGGTTTCATCCAGCCGCTGGGAGCGATCATGCCGATTGCCGAGGTGCAGGCCGAGTGGGTCGCCGATCTGCTCGAAGGAAGGGGAAGCCTGCCCTCAGGGGATGAGATGGACGCGGAGATCGAGGGCTACGAGCGCAAGATGCGCAAGCGCTACGTCGCCTCTAAGCGTCACACGAT
>JBAVGD010000061.1:0-3016 GCA_049684635.1 Solirubrobacterales bacterium
CGCGATGAAGGCCTGAATCACAGCTCGGGGAAGGTGGCCATTTAGACGTTGAGGCGAGGCAGGATGCGCTCGAGCCGGCGGGGGAGCCACCAGACCCGGTCGCCGAGCAGCAGCATCAATGCCGGCAGCAGCACGATGCGGACGACCGTTGCGTCCAGCAGTACGGCGACCGTGAGCCCGACGCCAAGCTGGCTCACCGTGGCGATCGAGGCTCCTGCAAAGGCGATGAAGACAGCCATCATGATCGCCGCTGCACCGGTGATTACCCGAGCGGTCCGGTCCAGGCCGAACTCGATCGCGTCGACGTGCCCGCCGTCCGCGTCGTAGCGCTCGCGCATACGCACGAGGAGAAAGACGGCGTAGTCGATCGAGAGGCCGAAGACGACACCGAAGATCGCGGTTGCCCCCACCGCGTCCACGTATGTATGGCCGCCCAGCGGCCAGCTTTCCGGCAGGTTGAAGAGAAGCGTGAGGACACCGAACGCAACGGCAACGGTCGCCAGGTTCAGGCCGACGGCGATTGCCGCGAGCGGCAGCGCGCGCAAGACGAGGACGAGGACGAGGAAGGTGACCAGCGTGATTGCCGCGATCACGAACGGGATCCGTTCCCGCGTGACCTGGCTGTAGTCGTTGAGTTGGGCGGCGCCCCCCGCGACTCCCGCGGAGGCATCGGTTTCACGGCCCAGCGCCGCCGCATCGGTCTCCAGGCGCTTGTTGAGAGCGATCGATCCCCGTGAATTAAACGGGTAGCGCGAGATCACCAGCAGTTTGGCCGCCTGGCCACCGCCGTTCAGGTCGACCGCGGCGGCAGCGCGTTCACGCACCGGCTGGGTCGCCCCATCGAGCGCCGACAGGACGAAGTAGCCGGAATCGAAGAGTCCCGGCGTCGCTCGCCCGAGGCGCTCTGCCTGCCGCTGAAACCTCGCGCCGCTAGATACGACCCGGACCGCCGCCCGACGCAGCCCCGCCTGCAAAGGGTAGGAGCGGTGGTAACCGAGCGCGAGACCTTCCGCCAGCGTCGAGGTGCCGCCGGTCAGCTGAGAGAGGCCGTTGGCAAGGGCGCTTGCGCCGCCGCCAAGCCTTGTCAGGCCTTCACCCAGGCGTGAAGCCGCCGACGCCAGGCGAGCGGACCCGCGGGCGAGCTTGCGGCCGCCCCCTTCGATCTTGTCCAGCCCTTCGGAGAGTCGTTCCACCACCGGGGTGAGGCGCTTCAAGCCGATCAGCGTCGTCACCACCCAAGAGGTGACCTCCTTCGACTTTTCAGCGTCTTCGACGAGATCGGACTGCAATTCCGCGAGCTCGCTCGGGAGGCCGCTATAGCCGGCTGAATACGGCTGGCCGGTCACGGGGTCTGTGCCGCTGATCGCGGCCAAGGCCCTGCGCACGGCGGTCAGCGTTGCTTCGTAATTCGGGTCCGATTTGCCCACCGTCATGCCTTCGAGCTCTAGCAGCGCGGCCTTGAGCTGCGCTTCGGCGTCCTGAACGGGTGCTTCGAGCTCGGTCACCGCGCCGTGCGACTGCTGATTGAGCGACTTCTGAAGCTGCCTCGCGAGCGGCAAGCCATTGCGGCGTAGATTCGGCGCCAGAGTGTCGCGGATCGCGAACTTCACCGCGAGACCGCCAAGCGCGGCCTTGTGCTGGGCGCCGGCCAGGAGTCGGGCGCCTTCGGCGAACTTTTCAAGTGCGGCGATCGCGCGGCCGCTGCCGGATGTGGCCTGGGCCAGGCCCGACGCGATCGCGGTTGCGCCTTCTTCCGACCGGCCGGACCCCTCGGCAAGCAATCCGGCGCCGAATGTCGCACGCGCGATCCCGCCGCGCAGCTGGGCCACTCCGCCCGCTGCCCGCCCCAGGTTGCGACCAAGCTGGGTCAGCTGAACCAGCGGCCCGGACTTGCCGCTTGGAGAGAACAGATTCGCAGCGGCCTGGCGCAGCGGCGCGATGGCGTGGGCGACCTGCGCCGGACCGACCACCGCCTGCACGCCCGGGAGATCGGCTATCCGCCGCTGCCACCGCGACAGCGCCGCGAGGCGGTTCGGATCGGTCATCGTGCCGCGATCGGTGGCCGTAATGATCACGAACGGCGCATCCCACCCGGGCCCAATGGCGCGATCGATCAGTTCGAAACCCCGGCGGGCAGCATTGTCGCGCGGAAGCTGTTCCTGGCTGGGGGGACCGGTCTTCAGACCAATCGCGGGAACGGCGAGCACGAGGACGACCGCGCCAATCGCGGCGGCCACCGGTGCCGGCCGTCGCAGGGCCGCCGTGACGAGGGTCATCAGGGCGGAGCGGCCCTCCACCGGCGCCGGGCCGATCCGCCAGCGATTCACGTTGGACCCAAGCAGGACCAGAATCGCCGGCGCGGGCACAACTGCGACGACGACGCTGAGCACGATGACCACGGCAAGCGATCCGGCCAGGGAGGCGAGCAGCGAACCCGGCACGATGAACAGCGCGACGAGCATCGAGAGAAGCAGCGTGGTGCCCGCGAAAACCGCGGTGCGGCCGGCCGTGCGTCGGGTGATGCGGACAGCCTCGAGCGGCTCGGCACCTCCGGCCAGCTCCTCCCGGAAACGGGAGACCATCAGCAGCGAGTAATCGACGCCCAGCGCCAGCCCCATCATCGTCGTGACCGATAGAGCGAAGGCGTCGACGCTGAACCAGGCGGTGCCGAGTGAGAGCAGACCGCGAGAGCCGATCACGGTGACCGCACCGAAGACAAGCGGGATAGCGGCGGCGAGCGGCGAGCGGAAAACGAGTAGCAGGACGATCAGGAGGATCGGCAGGGCGATCAACTCACCGCGCTGCGTCGCGGCGATCGACTCGTCCTGGATCGCTCGCGAAAGGGTCGCGAAGCCCGATTGCGTGGCTCTGACGGGAGGATGAATTCGTTCATCGAGGACGCGGTTCAGTTCCGGAACCGTCTGGTTGACGGCCTCGGTGATGCCAACATGGAAGTCGACGAGAATCAGGGCGCGGCGCGGCGAGGGCCGCAGACGCTGGACGGAGCCTCTATCCC
>JBAVGD010000062.1:0-1620 GCA_049684635.1 Solirubrobacterales bacterium
CGTCGCGGTCGTGATCGGCTCCGGTCCCGCGGAGCTGATCCTCGAGGCCGCGGAGGCATGTCCCGCGGTTGCGATCTCGGTCGTCGACAGCGAGACGGGGGAGACGATCTTCCCGTGACCAGACAGCGATCGGTGAGTTGACCACGCCATGGTGGGGTCAATCCACCAATCGCGGTTCCGCGCGGTGGGCTTTGCAAGGGTTCGCTAATCATTCGCTAAGCTGTCGCTCACCTTTTTTGGGCGGGTAGTTGCGCTCCCGGTGGAGCGCAGGAGTCACCCTGTATGCGGAGAAGGACCCAGCGGCATGGCCAGAGCCAGGAAGCGGAAGAACATCGACGAGGTGCCACGGCGTCCCCGTAAGGGGGGCACGCCGATCATCGAGCTGCGGGATGTGACGAAGGTCTATCCCGGCGGCCACATGGCGCTCGACCGCGTCTCGCTGGCGATCAATCGCGGCGAGTTCGCCTTTCTCGTGGGCCCGACCGGCTGCGGCAAGTCGACGCTGATCAAGCTGCTGATCCGCGAGCTGGAAGCGACGGAGGGAACCGTGCACATTGCCGGCCGCGATATCGGCGCAATGTCCGAGAAGAAGATTCCGCAGCTGCGCCGGAACATCGGCACCGTCTTCCAGGACTTCAAGCTGCTCTCCGATCGCACGGTGTACGACAACGTCGCCTACGCCCTGCAGGTCATCGGCGCCAGCCGTGCCGTGATCCGAACCCAGGTGCCGGAGACGCTGCGCCTGGTTGGCCTTTCGACGAAGCTCCACAGCTACCCCGATGAGCTCTCGGGTGGCGAGCAGCAGCGCGTCTCGATAGCCCGCGCCTTCGTCAATCACCCGCCCCTCCTGCTCGCCGACGAGCCGAGCGGGAACCTCGACCCGGTCACCTCGATCGGGGTCATGCAGCTCCTCTACCGGATCAACAAGACCGGCACGACGGTCCTGGTCGTCACCCATGACCGCGAGATGGTCGACAACATGCGCCGCCGCGTCATCGAGCTCTACGAGGGCCGCGTCGTCCGCGACGAGGTCAGCGGCGGCTACACCGAGGAGTCGACGACCGAGTTCGGCCTGCGGATGCGGGCCGAGATGGGCGTCGGCCCCGAGGGCCAGACCAACGGACACGGCAGCGAGTCCCTGTTCTGATGAGCCGGCTCGTCTTCTTCACGCGCGAGGCCTTCCGGGCCCTGCGCCGCAACGGCGCCCCGAGCCTGGCGGCGATCGTCACCACGGTCGTCACCGTGGTCCTGCTCGGCGTCCTGATCCCGGTCTTCCAGACCACCCAGGCGAAGAGCGACCAGATCCGCGAAAGCCTCGAATTCCGGGTCCCGGTCTTCGACGACGCGACCAACGCGGAAATAAGCGACCTCCAGCGCAGGCTGGAAGCAATCCCCCACGTCGCCGCCGTGCGCTTCATCACCAAGCCGGAGGCGCTGGCCGAATTCAAGGATTCCTACGGGAAGAAGAAAGTCGAAGAATCCATCACCCAGCTCAACCACCATAACCCGCTGCCGGCCAACTTCTCGGTCAAGGCCGACGACGCGAGCAACCTGGGCGCGGTGCGCGCCGCGGTCACCCCGCCGGGCCCGAACGGCAAGCCGAAGCCGATCTCCTCGATC
>JBAVGD010000063.1:0-9890 GCA_049684635.1 Solirubrobacterales bacterium
GTTCGCGATGCGGAGCGCGATGGCTACGCCGCGGTGCAGCTTGCCTTCGGCGAGGTCCGGGAGAGCAAGCTGAGCAAGCCCGAGCTTGGCCATCTGAAGAAGGCCGGCGCGCCGCCGATGCGCCACCTGGTCGAGTTTCGCGGCGAGGACCTGGGTGCCGAGGAGGGTCCCAAGATCGGCGACGACGTCACGGTTGCCGCCTTCGAGGCGGGACAGAAGGTCAAAGTCTCCGGGATCTCGATCGGCAAGGGCTTCCAGGGCGGGATCAAGCGCCACAACTTCAGCCGCGGTCCGGTCACCCACGGCTCGCACAATGTGCGGGCACCCGGGTCGATCGGCGCCAGCGCCTTCCCGGCGCGCGTCTTCAAAGGGATGCGGATGCCCGGGCAGATGGGCAATAAGCGGATCACCCAGAGCGGACTCGAGGTTGCCGACGTGGATGCCGAGCGGAACCTGCTGCTCGTCAAGGGATCCGTTCCAGGTTCGCGGAACGCCTTGTTGGAGGTGCGCTCAGATGGTTAAAGCGCCGGTGCTCGGGAAGTCAGCCAAAGCGGATCTCCCCAAGGAGCTGTTCGGGGAGCCGTTCCACCAATCGCTGGTGCATGAGACGGCTCGCGCCGATCTCGCCGCACGGCGCCGCGGCACCGCTTCGACGCTGACCCGCGGCGAGGTGTCGATGACCGGCGCGAAGGCCTGGCGTCAGAAGGGCACCGGCCGTGCCCGCGTCGGCGCACTCAGCGCGCCCAGTCGTTTCGGCGGCGGTGTCGCCTTCGGTCCCAAGCCGAGGACCTACAAGCTCAAGGTGAATCGCAAAGCGCGTCGCAAGGCAATGCGCGCGGCGCTTTCGGTTCACGCTGAGCGTGGCAGCGTTGCGGTTCTCGATCCGCTTGTGTTTGAGACGCCCTCAACCAAGGCCGCCGCCGCGGCTCTGGAGAAATGGGGCGAGGCGCGCCCGGCGTTGGTCGTGTTGCAGGCCGACGAGACCGGCGCTTTGAAGAGTTTCCGCAACCTCACACGGGTCGCGGTGGCCGAGGTGAGCGCTATCGGGGTTGCCGATGTGATCGGTGCCGCCTCGCTGATCGTCTCGGAAGGGGCCCTGCAGAAACTGCAGGAGAGGCTCACCTGATGGACGCGCGCACCGTGATCATCCGTCCCGTGGTCTCTGAGAAGAGCTATGCGCTGATCGGCGAAGGGAAGTACACGTTCCGTGTCGACGATCGGGCCCACAAGACCCAGATCGCAAGCGCGGTTGAAGAGATCTTCAAGGTTGGCGTGGCTGCTGTGCGCACGTCCAAGGTGCGGGCAAAGCCCAAGCGCCGCGGGCCTAAGAAAGGCAGGACGCGCAGCTGGAAGAAGGCCGTCGTACAGCTCGCCCCGGGCGAGCGAATCGAGCTATTTGAGGGCGCGGAGACGGCGTAGGAAATGGCTAACCGCAAAACGAAACCAACCAGCCCCGGGCGTCGCTTCGCGACGTACCCGCTGCGTGAGCAGGTAACGGCTTCGGAGCCGGAACGCAAGCTGACCGAAGGCCTCCGCAAGTCCGGTGGGCGAAACGCCAACGGCCGCGTCACCGCGCGTCACCGTGGCGGGGGAGCAAAGCGGCGTTACCGGCGGATCGACTTCAAGCGCTCCAAGGACGGGATTCCGGCGAAGGTGGCGACGGTCGAGTACGACCCGAATCGCACCTGTTACATCGCGCTGCTGCACTACGCCGATGGGCACAAGAGCTACATCCTCGCCCCCAGTGGGCTCGGTGTCGGCGATGTTGTGCAGTCCGGTACCGGGGCGGACATCAGGCCCGGGAATGCGCTGACGCTGCGCGAGATGCCGACCGGCACGATCATTCATAACGTCGAGCTCGTGCCCGGTCAGGGTGGCAAGCTCGGACGTGCGGCGGGCACAGCGATCCAACTCGCGGCCAAGGAGGGGGACATGGTGACCCTGAGGCTGCCCTCCTCGGAGATGCGGTTGGTGCGCGCCGAGTGCAGGGCTACGGTTGGAACGCTGTCCAACGCCGAGCATCAGAACCTCAAGGTCGGCAAGGCAGGACGAAACCGCCACAAAGGCCGCCGCCCACAGACACGCGGAGTGGCGATGAACCCGGTCGATCACCCGCATGGCGGCGGCGAGGCCCATCACACGCCGGGCGGTCATCCGGTAACCCCGTGGGGCAAGCCGACGCTGGGTTACAGGACCCGAAAGAAGGGCAAGCAGTCGGACCGCTACATCGTGCGCGGGCGGCGCCGAGGAAAGAAGAAGCGATAGGCGATGGGACGTTCAACGAAGAAAGGACCGTGGGTAGAAGAGGCGCTGATGAAGCGCATCACGGCGATGAACGACGGCGGCACGAAACAGATGGTGAAAACCTGGTCGCGAACCTCGACGATCTTCCCGGACATGGTGGGCCACACGATTGCCGTCCACGACGGCCGCAAGCACGTGCCCGTCTTCATCTCGGAGTCGATGGTGGGTCACAAGCTCGGGGAGTTCGCGCCGACCAGGACCTTCCGCTCCCATTCCGGCTCGGGCAAGGGTGACTAGAGATGGCCGACGAGAAAAAGAAAGCGCCGGAAAAACGGACGGCCAAGAAAGCCGCAGGCGAGCAGGCTCCCGCAAAAGGCCGCCGTTCCCGCAAATCCGCGGTCAAAAAAGCCTCGGCGGAGAAAGCCGCGAGCGGCAAAGCGGCGGCTGAGAAGACCGCCCCAAAGAAAGAGACTCGTGAGAAGAAGCCGGCTCCGAAGCCGGCGCCGATCGTCATTCGCGCCAGCTCCCGCTACGTGCGGGTGGCGCCACGCAAGGCGCGCTTGGTTGCCGACCAGATTCGCGGGATGCACATCGATCGGGCCCGGGCGCTGCTGGAGTTCTCACCGCGAGGCGCCGCTCGCGATATCCGCAAGCTGATCGACTCCGCCGCCTCCAACGCCGAAAACAACCACGACTTGATTGCCGATGAGATGCGGGTCGCCGAGATAACGGTCGACGAAGGCCCAACGCTGCGCCGCTTCCGGCCGCGTGCCCTCGGCCGGGCGACCCCGATCAACAAACGAACGAGCCACATCGCCGTGGCTCTGAGCCCGGAAGAGGACTGAGATCTAGATATGGGACAGAAGATCCACCCCGGTGGCTTCCGCGTCGGCTACATCCAGGACTGGAAGTCGAACTGGTTCGACGAGAAGGGCTTCGCGGACGTCCTACAAGAGGATCTGCAGATCCGCAGCCACATCGAGGGCAAACTCGCGCACGCTGGGCTCTCCGTCATAACCATCGAGCGCCGCGGCGAGGTCTCCGTGGACATTCACACCGCCCGCCCGGGGATCGTGATCGGCAAGTCTGGGAGCGAAGTCGATGCGCTCCGTAAGGAGCTGCACAAGCTCACCGGAAAGCCGGTCAAGGTGAACATCCGCGAGGTGAAGCGCCCCGAGCTTGACGCGAAACTGGTTGCTCAGTCGATTGCCGAGCAGCTCCAGAACCGGGTTGCCTTCCGGCGGGCGATGAAACGCGCTCTCACGTCGGCGATGCGCTCCGGTGCCCAGGGCGTCAAGGTGCAGGTGTCCGGGCGCCTCGGCGGTTCTGAGATGGCACGGAGCGAAAGCTATTCCGACGGGAGAGTCCCGTTGCACACGCTGCGGGCCAACATCGACTACGGCTTCTTCGAGGCGCGCACGACGGCGGGCCGGATCGGCGTCAAGTGCTGGATCAACAAGGGCGAGGTCATGCCCGAGGGCTTTCGCTCCGACCAGGGTTCCGGCGACGGTGAGCCGCAGACCGGTCAGCGTGGCGGTCGCCGCGGCGGCGGTCAGCGATGACCTTCGTCAGGGCTTCATACCGGGCAGCGTGCCGTGATGGAAGGTCGGGGCGCTCATGCTGATGCCGAAGCGGGTCAAACACCGCAAACAGATGCGTGGCCGCATGCGAGGTAATACCAAGGGCGGCAGCACCGTCGCCTTTGGCGAGTACGGGCTGAAGTCACTCGATCGCGGCTGGATCAGCAACCGCCAGATAGAGGCGGCCCGTGTCGCCATGACCCGTAAGATCAAACGCGGCGGGAAGGTTTGGATCAACCTCTTTCCCGACAAGCCGTACACGAAGAAGCCCGCCGAGACTCGGATGGGCTCCGGCAAGGGCAATCCAGAGGGCTGGGTCGCCGTGGTCAAGCCCGGCAAGGTGATGTTCGAGCTGGCCGGTGTGCCAGAGGATCTTGCCCGCGAGGCGCTGCGTCTCGCCGGGCGCAAGCTTCCCGTGAAAACGAAGTTCGTGATGCGCGAGGGTGCGGAGTCGCGATGAAGGCAAGCGAGGCCCATAACCTCAAAGACGACGAGCTGGTGGCGAAGTTGATCGACGCCAAGGAAGAGGCATTCAACCTCCGCTTCCAGCATGCGACCGGCGAGCTGGAGAACACAGCCCGACTTGGCCATGCCAGGCGGGACATCGCCAGGCTGCGGACCGTCGCTCGCGAGCGGGGTATCGATCTTGAGAAAGAGCTGAGGAAATGACGGACGACGAGCAGAAGAACACAGAGCAGGATCAGCCGCAGGACACGTCTGCCGAGGGCTCGGACGCCGCGGCTGCGGGTCCTGTCGCGGAGCAGGACTCCTCGTCCTCGCAGGCTGCGGGCGAGGAGCCCAGCTCCACGCCACCCGCAGACGAGACGTCAGAGGCCAAAGACGATGCGCCCGTGGAGGAGGCCGCTGAGGCTCCGAAAGCTGAGCAGGCTGAGGAGCCCGAGGCCGTTGCCGAGGAGAAGGGCGGCGAGCAGCCGGCTGCGGCGGAGCCTGCTGCCGCAGAGGCTCCAGCGGAGGAGGCCAAGCCCGCTGAGGCCGAGCCCAACCCGGAGGATGAACTTCCCCGGAAGGAGCGGTTGAGGCTGCAGCGTTCGCGGCGGCCGCATGAGGCTGGGCCGCAACTCAGCCCGGAGGAGAGGACGGCCCGGCGCAAGCAGGCACGGCAGCGCAAAGCCGCGTTGCGCCGCAAGCAGCGTGCCGACGCGAAGGCAGAGAAGACCGAGACACGAGCCGGCACTCCGGTTGCCGAGCGTTCGCCCAACGCTGCCAAGTTGCGGCAGGGGATCGTCGTTTCAAACAAGGGCGAAAAGTCGATCACGGTGCGGATTGACATCGTCCGGCGTCACCCAACGTACGAGAAGGTCGTGCGACGGTCTCACACGCTGCACGCCCACGATGAGCGCAACGAGGCAAACGAGGGAGACATCGTGCGCATTGTCGAGACGAGACCGCTCTCGAAGACCAAGCGCTGGCGCCTTATCGAGGTTCTGGAGAGGGCGAAGTGATCCAGCAGGAGTCGAGACTGAAAGTCGCTGACAACTCGGGTGCCCGAGAGATTCTCTGCATCCGGGTCAAGGGCGGCTCCCACCGTCGCTATGCCGGTGTCGGCGACGTGATTACCGCCACGGTCAAACAGGCGAGCCCGCAGGGGGGAGTCCGCAAGGGCGAGGTGGTGCAGGCCGTGGTTGTGCGCACGCGCAAGCAGCTTGGCCGCTCCGACGGCACCTACATCTCCTTCGATGAAAACGCCGCGGTGTTGATCGACCCTGGCAGCAACAACCCACGCGGGACCCGAATCTTCGGGCCTGTCGCTCGTGAGCTGCGCGATCGCAACTTCATGAAAATCGTCTCGCTGGCGCCGGAGGTTCTGTAGCGGTGGCAAAGGCAATGCGCATAAGGACCGATGACCGAGTGGTCGTGATCAGCGGCAAGGACGCCGGCAAGATCGGCCGCGTCATGCGGACCGAGCCGAAGCGTCGCGTGGTCTACGTCGAGGGGCTCAACATGATCAAGCGCCACGAAAAACCGCGTCCCACCCAGGACACGCAGCGGGCCGGCCAGCAGCTCGGCGGGATCGTCGAAAAGGAGGGGCCGATCCACGTTTCCAACGTGATGCTGGTCGACCCCAAAGAGAACAAGCCGACCCGCATCGGCGTGCGCCTGGACAAGGGTGGCAAGCGAGAGCGGTTCGCCAAGAGAAGCGGAGCATCCCTCTGATGGAGGCCACAGCGACAGTTCAGTCTCAGGCGGCTCCGCCCCCGCGCCTGCGCGAGCGCTACGAGCAGGAGGTGAAGCCGGCCTTGATAGAGAAGTTCGGCTACTCATCGCCGATGCAGGCGCCACGGCTGACCAAGATCACGCTCAATATGGGCGTGGGCGAGGCCAAGCAAGACGCAAAGATGCTCGATGCCGCACAGGAGCAGCTGGCGACGATCGCCGGCCAGCAACCGAACGTCCGCCGCGCTCGCAAGTCGATTGCCTCCTTCAAAGTCCGGGAGGGCATGCCGGTCGGCGTGTCCGTGACGCTGCGACGGGCACGGATGTGGGAGTTCCTGGACCGCCTCTGTTCGATTGCGGTACCGCGCATTCGCGACTTCCGAGGGCTGAATCCGCGTTCCTTCGATGGTCGCGGCAACTACTCGATGGGTGTGCGCGAGCAGCTGATCTTCCCGGAAATCGACTATGACTCGATCGACCAGGTGCGCGGTCTCGATGTGACGATCACGACCACCGCCGGGAGCGATGTCGAGGCTTTTGAGCTGCTGCTCAGACTCGGTATGCCGTTTGCCAAAGACGGTCGCCCAGGCGAGAGCGATCTCGAGGCCGAGGCGGAGGCCGAGGAGGAGCGGCGCAAGGAGGAGGCCCGCCAGCGGGCCGAGGCCGAGCAGGCCGCCCTCGAGCAACTTAAAGAAGAGAATCCAGATGCATATGCAAAGCCCGAGCCGGAGGCCGGCGAGGAGGGCGAGGCTGTGCCGGAGGGCGAGTCCGAGAGCTCGGCCGGTGAGGAGAATTCAGAGAATGGCTAAGACTTCGCAAAAGGTTAGACAGAGCCGCAAAGCCAGGTTCAAGAGCCGGGAATACAACCGCTGCCGCCGTTGTGGCCGGCCGCGTGGCTACTTCCGCAAGTTCGGTCTCTGCCGGATCTGTCTGCGCGAGGCCGCCCACGAGGGGTACATCCCCGGTATGACGAAGTCGAGCTGGTAGGGACGAAATGCTGACCGATCCGATTGCCGACTACCTCACCCGCATCCGCAACGCCTTGGGTTCTGGGCATGCCGAGGTGAAGATCCCCGCCTCGCGGCTGAAGCTGGAGATGTCCCGCATCCTCAAGGAACAGGGCTATATCAACGACTACACACGTGAATCCGCCCGCGTTGGGGAGGCGATCAAGATCCGCCTCAAGTACACGAAGGACCAGCGCCCGGCGATCATCGGCCTGGAAAGGATTTCCCGGCCAGGACGCCGTCGTTACGTCGATCACGGCCAGGTCCCCCGGGTGTTTGGGGGAACCGGCACGGCGATCATCAGCACCTCGGCGGGTGTGATGACGGGACATGAAGCAAAGGCAAAAGGGGTCGGCGGCGAGGTAGTCGCCTACGTTTGGTGATCAGGGCAGGCATCCAGAGATGAGCAGGATAGGAAGAAAGCCAATCGCAGTGCCCGAGGCCGTGACGGTCGAGCTCGGCCCTGGCCGCGTTGCCGTGAAGGGGCCCAAGGGCGAGCTGAGCCAGCGTCTCTCTCCGGACATGAAGGTCGACCAGGCAGACGGCACCGTCACCGTGCAACGACCAACCGACCGCGGAGAGCACCGTGCGCTTCACGGGCTGACACGCAGCCTGATCGCGAACATGGTCGAGGGTGTGACTAACGGCTTCGAGAAGCGCTTGGAGATCCAGGGAGTCGGTTACCGCGCGCAGCTCAAGGGCGGCAAGCTTGAGCTGGCCTTGGGCTACTCGCATCCGGTCTCGGTGGAGCCGCCCGAGGGGATCGAGTTCGAGGTGCCCCAGCCGACCGAGATCATCGTGCGGGGAATCGACAAGCAGCTGGTCGGGCAGGTGGCCGCCGATATCCGCAAGCGGCGTCCGCCGGAGCCCTACAAGGGCAAGGGCATCCGCTACCGCGGCGAGCACGTGATGCGAAAGGTGGGCAAGCGCGCATGACGGTTCTCACGACGAGGGAGCGTCGCCTGCGTCGTCGCCGGCGTGTGCGTGCGCGTGTCAGCGGGACCGCGGAGAAACCGCGGTTGTCTGTGTACCGCTCCAATCGCGGCATCTTCGCCCAGCTGATCGATGACACCAGCGGGCGGACGCTGGCCGCGATCAATTGGATCGAGCCGGACCTTCGCAAGCTGACAGCCACGGAGCAGGCCAAGCGCGCAGGCGAGCTCCTCGCCGAGCGGGCCAAGGCGGCTGGAATCGAGACTTGCATCTTCGATCGCGGGGGCTACAAGTACCACGGCAGGGTTCGCGCCCTGGCCGAGGGTGCCCGTGAGGGAGGCCTCGCCTTCTAGTGGTACCCGCTACGGTGAGCGACTCGCAATGAAGGGAATGAACACAAGCAACGTGGAGACCGTGAGCCCCCGAGGGCTCGATCTTCAGGAGCGGGTGATCGAGATCAACCGCGTCGCCAAGGTCGTCAAGGGAGGGCGCCGGTTCTCGTTCACTGCCCTGGTTGCCGTAGGTGACCAAGAGAGCGTGGTCGGGATCGGCTACGGCAAGGCCCGCGAGGTGCCGCTGGCCATTCAGAAGGCGGTCGAGAACGCTCGCAAGAACATGATTCGGGTGCCTAAATACGGTCACACTCTCACCCACAAGATCGTCGGGCGCTTTGGAGCTGGGCATGTGGTGCTGCGTCCAGCCAGCCCTGGTACCGGTGTCATCGCCGGCGGCGGCGTGCGTGCGGTCCTGGAGCTCGGTGGCGTTCGAGATGTGCTGACGAAGAGCATCGGGACACAGAACCCGATCAACCTCGTGAAGGCGACGATGGACGGTTTGATGCAGCTGCGCAGGCCAGAGGAGGTTGCGGAGATCCGCGGCTTGACCGTGGCGCAGGTGCTGGGGATTCAGAAGACCAACGGCGTCGCGGCCAGCGTCGAGGGACCAGGCGCCGTGCCCGCGGGTCCTGTCGCGGGGGCGGACTCCTCGTCCTCGCAGGCTGCGGGCGAGGAGCCCACCCCCACGCCACCCGCGGGAGACGCGGCTGAGTCGGCAGAACCCAAAGCCACCGAGACCGCTGAAGTCCCGGCGGCGGAGCAGGCAGACGCCGCTGAGTTGAACGCTGAGAAGAACGCCGGCGAGGCTGTCGCCGAGGAGAAGGCGGAGGATGCTCCGGCTGAGGAGGCGACTGCGCCACCCGCTGGGGAGGAGCAGTCGTGAGCGCCGTCCAGATTAAGCAGGTTCGATCGGCGAATGGGGCGAATCCCAGCCAGAAAGCCACGCTGCGGGCGCTTGGCCTGGGGGGAATCGGCAAGTCTGTTGAGCGGAAGGACAGTCCGCAGCTGCAGGGTCAGCTCAGGGTTGTCTCGCATCTGATCGAGGTGAGCGCCTGATGGCCGAGAAATCTCGCTCGGAGCAGATCGGCCTTCATACCCTGAAGCCGAAGCCCGGCTCGCGCCGGCCGCGGAAGCGCGTCGGCCGCGGCGAGGGCAGCGGGCTCGGAAAGACCTCCGGCCGCGGCCACAAGGGCGCCGGTTCGCGTTCGGGTGCAAAGCGGAAGGCGGGCTACGAGGGAGGGCAGAACCCGATCCACATGCGGATGCGGAAGCTTCGCGGCCCACACATGAAGAAGTCGATGCCCTTCGAGAACTTCAGGACCAAGACCCAGCCGATCAACGTCAGCACCCTCGAGGAGCGCTTCGACGCGGGCGCGGAGGTAACGCTGGATGCGTTGAAGGAAAAGGGGCTCGCGAAGAGGTCGTACCCGGTGAAGATCCTCGCCCGTGGCGAGATTTCGAAGAAGCTTGCCGTCCACGCCCACGCGTTCAGCGCCGCCGCCCGGGAGAAGATCGAGGCGGCCGGCGGTTCCTGCCACACTCTGGAGCCGTAATGCTCACGACAATTGCGAACGCCTTCAGCGTCGCCGACATTCGCAAGAAGCTCGCCTTCACCG
>JBAVGD010000064.1:0-4123 GCA_049684635.1 Solirubrobacterales bacterium
CCGCTACGCGGAGCGAGCAATGACCGGTGCGCTTGCCCACGGGATAGACGGCGTCCTTGCTCTGTACACGTACGAGGAAGAGACGACAGACGCCGATGGGAATACGCAGACCAGCTCCTCCCACTACACAGTTGGAATCAGCGAGGTCCCAGAGTGCGTGGCCCACGTTCCTGAGCTCTTCTGCCAGCACAAGTTCGGACTGCACTCGCTCGAGAAGCTGGAGGACGCCTTCCGGCGCTCCAAACAGCGCGTCAAGCTGGAGAGCGAGGCACTTGACGAGCGTTACGAGATCTTTGTCGGCAGGAACCAGGATCAGATCTGGCTGCGACAGCTCTTCTCCCCCACCTTCATCGTCTGGCTGACCGATTCGACCCCGAAGAAGTTCGGCTTTGAGCTGGTTGACGGCACGCTCTGCTGCTATGTCAACGGGCACAAGACGAGCGCCGCGGAGCTCGATGCGGTGCGGGCCGCAGCGGCGGCGGTCGCCACCCGCTTGCGCGAGGAGACGCTGGGGAGCGGTTAGAACCCGCCCAGAAAAGCGTCGGCGTTGGCGATCAGGCCCGCGGCGATCATCAGCAGAACCGAGGGAACGAGGACCAAGGCGACGATGAGTTGGATCTTCGGTGCGGCACGGGCCGCCCGCTCCTCGACAAGGCGCCGCTGATCCCTTCGCAGGGCACTCGACTGGCGCCTCAGCTGGTCGGCGAGAGGAGATCCCAGCCGGCGGGAACGCTCGATCGAGGCACAGAGTGTCGCCAGCTCGCCTCCTGGCACCCGTCCGCGCAGCGATTCCAGAGCATCGGGAAGGGGACGGCCACACGAAAGCTCGGCAACCGTCATCCGCAACTCATCGACAAGGGGGCCACTGCCGGTCTGGGCAATCTCGGCGAAGCCGGCGGCTGGGCTGCGGCCCGATGCAGAGCTCACAGCCAGAAGATCAAGCGCGTCCGGCAACGCCCCGACGAGGCGCCGGCGGCGCCGTCGCGCCTCCCGCTCGAGCAGCGCGTCCGGAACGATGAATCCCGCCAGGGGCATCCCGAGCATGACCAGCAGCGACGTTCGGCCGGGCGCCGCCGGTGCGGCAAGCCATGCCGCGATGACCCCCGCGGCCGCGGTCGAACACTTCGCAAGCAGCACCGCGGTCAGCGACAGATGTGGCTCCAGGCCGGAGCGGGCTAACCGGTCTGGAAGCCCCAACTCGAGCGCCGCAACCGCCGAGCGTCGACGGGGATCAAGCGCCGGTTGAGCGCCGTCCTTTCTATCCCGGCGCATCGCCAGCAGGTCGCGCACCGCGGCGCAGAGGAGAAGGACGGCGATCGCGGCAAATGGCGCGGCGATGCTCACTCGACCACCCTCGCGAGACGCCGGATCGCCACGAACCCCGCCAGCTGCAGAGCGCCGGCCAGCGCCAGGAGAACAGCCGCGGCAGGCGCGCCGAGCACCTTGCCCAGGAAGCCAGGCTGGACCAGCTCGGCAAACAGGGCGCCGCCGGTCGGCATCGCCACGACCAGCAGGCCCGTGAAGCGGGCCTGCGCGGTTGCCGCCTGCGCGTCCTCGACAACTCGATCGTGCTCCGCGGCACCCTCCGCGAAGCTGCGCAGCAGGCCGGCGAGGTCGCCGCCCGCGAGACGCTGGCTGAGCAGCGCCGCCGCGAAGGCGTCGACGCGCCGTGAGCGCATGCGCCGTTGCCACTCGCGGATGGCATTCGCCGTCGCGGCCCCAAGGTCCAGCTCGGCCCCGAGGCGGGCAAGCTCGACGGCGGCGGGGCCGTCGAGCGAGCTCGCCGCAACCGAGAGGGAGGCCCGCAGCGAGCGGCCGGCGGTCAGCGAATCGGCGATCGTGGCCGAAATCTCCGGCAGGGCCTGCTCGACGGCGGAGCGGTACCGCCGGTGGCGATTCGAAATCGCCCACGCAGCCAACGCCGGGCCGGCGATCGCCAGCGCCAGCGCCAGCTCGGAGCCGGCGAGAAGCCAGCCTCCGATCAGGGCAGCACCGGCACCCAGGGCGGCCAGGCGACGGCGCTCGAGGGTCGACGGCGCGTACCCCTCGCGCCCGGCACGGCGCAGCGGCTCCAGCGCCAGCTTCAGCCAGCGCGCCATCGCCGGGCTGGCCAGGACGGCCTCGCGAACGGCGAGGGCACTCAGACCGCCCGCGGCGGCGCCGGCAAGGGGAACCAGCAGGCCGGAATCACCACTCATCGCTCGTCGGGCGAATCGAGAACGGGTCGAACCGCGGTCGGTCCTGCCGCCCTGACGACCTCCGCGATCTCGATCACGCGGCGCACGCCGTCGTAGCCCCGCTCGAGATGGACCACGACGTCTATGCCCCGTTGAAGCTGCTCGGCGATCGCCTCGTGAGGCAAGCCCACCCCCGCCATAAGGGCGAGGGTCTCCAGCCTGCTCAGGGCGTCGGCGGTTGAATTGGCGTGAACGGTGGAGAGGGCGCCGCGGTGGCCGGTATTGAGAGCCGTAAGCAGGTCGAGCGCCTCGATCCCGCGCACCTCACCGATCACGATGCGGTCTGGGCGCATGCGCAAAGCGTTCCGCAGCAGGTCACGGATGGTGACCTCCCCCCTCCCCTCGACGCTTGCCGGGCGACTCTCGAGCCGCACCACATGCGGCTGCTGCAGCCGCAGCTCGGCGGCATCCTCGATCGTGACGATTCGCTCCGTCGCCGAGATAAAGCCGGCAAGGGCGTTGAGCATGGTCGTCTTTCCGGACCCGGTGCCGCCACTGATGACCACGCTCCGGCTCCCTGCCACGGCGTCCCGCAGAAAGCCGTGCTGCGCGTCGGTCAGTGTCCCGAGCTCAACGAGCTGAGCGGGATCGGGCCGGCGAGCACCAAAGCGACGGATCGACACAACCGGTCCATCGATCGCAAGCGGTGGAATGACGACGTTCACCCGCGAACCGTCCGCAAGGCGCGCGTCGACCATCGGGCTCAGCTCGTCGACCCGCCTGCCGAGCGGCGCGAGAATGCGGTCGATCGCGTTGCGGAGATCGTCCTCGCCGGCAAACACCACGCCCGTGGATTCGATTCTGCCTGCTCGCTCGACGTACACGCAGCCCGGACCGTTGACCATCACCTCCTCGACCGCCGGGTCGGCGAGCAAGTCCTCGAGCGGTCCCAGGCCGACGGTATCGCGAAGGATCCGCAGCGCGACCGCGTCGCGATCGTCCTCTACAAGGAGACCGGCCTCCTCGGCAATCAGGTCTCGTACCTCGCCGCTCAGGTCTCCGCTCGGCTGGCGCCCGGCCGCCGCACGCGCACGGTGGCGATCGACCAACCGGGCCCGGAGGGCCTCGGCCAGCTCTTCAACGTGTCGCTGCCGCGCCGCCACAGTCAGGGGTCGGGAAGCAGGGTCACCTTGCGGGCAAAGCTTTCCGCCTCGATCAGGCGCAGTGCCTGGCCCCGTGTGAGACCCAGCGTGGCATCTGACATTCCTCCCGGCCCGGGCCCATCCGACCCAGGCGCAAGGGCAAGCAGCGGCACGCCGGCTGCCGCGACATAGGTATGACCCGCCCCTAGCCCGCTCGGTTCGCTTGTCACGACCACATCGACCCGCAATCCCCCCGGTCTGGGGCCGCCGGCTGCCAGCGCATCGGCGCCGCTCACCGAGATCTCGACCGGGCGCCGATTGCGACCCAGGCGGCTGGGCAGAGAGGCTCGCCGGCCCCGCGCGTGCAGCTGGGCGGCGAGCAGGTAGGAACCAGCGGGAATCGCCGCTCCGGCGACGAGCCCCAGCGCTTCAGCGGGGGATGCAAGGGCACCGGGAGGAACGAACCGGTCGGGAACGCGTCGCACCGCAAGGGATGAGCCGACCTCCTCTGGTCCTATCTCTGTGCCGGGCGCGAGAGACGTACTCGTCACGACAACCGCTCGCAGTGGGCCGTATCCACGGGCGATCCTGGCGCCATATCCCTCGGCGATCGCAGCCGCCACGGCGGCGGCAACAAGGGCGAGGAGCAGAAATGCGAGCGCGCGTCCGCGCCTGGTCATGCAGCCCACTCGGGTTCGTCGGGCACCAGCGGCAACTCGAGCACGGCTTGAGAGCCCGATTCCGAGCGCAGCAACGCGAAGCGCCCGCCGTGTGCGGCGGCAACCTGCCTGACGACCGCAAGGC
>JBAVGD010000065.1:0-3591 GCA_049684635.1 Solirubrobacterales bacterium
GCTCTCCGGCGTGCCCCAGGTCAGCGCCGCCACCGAGGTCCTCACCCCGTTCACCTCCGAATCATGCCCCTCCGGCGAAGTCGTCTCGGAGGGCGAGCAACAGCTGCATGCCGGGGAAGAAACGGGCGAAGCGCGAGATGTGTTCGGCGTCGACGGCAGCGGAGTAACGGTCGGGATCCTCTCCGACTCCTTCAACCAGGCCAGCGAAGCCGCCGACGGCAGCGGCGAAATCGCCACCCGCCAGTCCGATGACGTCGCGGCCGGCGACCTGCCCGGCTTCGCCAACACCTGCCCAGGCGCTAGCGAGCAGACGCCGGTCGAAGTCCTCGACGACACCGACGGCGAAGGCAACGACGAGGGGCGGGCGATGGCGCAGATCGTCCACGACCTCGCCCCGGGCGCCAACCTCGCCTTCGCGACCGCCTTCAGCGGCGAAACCGCGTTCGCGGAAAACATCGAAAAGCTGGCCAAGTCCCCCGCGGAAGGCGGCGCCGGCGCCAAGGTCGTGGTCGACGACGTCGCCTATCCCGGCGAGCCGTTCTTCCAGGAAGGGCCGATCGCGGTCGCGGTGCGGCACGCGACCGAAGACGGAGCGACCTACTTCTCCTCCGCCGGCAACAACAGCCTGCTCGGCAACAAAAGCGCGCTCGAACCCGAAGGTCATGAGATCGGCTCCTGGGAAACGGCGGAATACCGCAACTCGGGCAGCTGCCCACCGGCGCTGCAGGCGTTCCCGGGACTTCACGCCAACGCCTGCCTGGACTTCAACCCGGCGGAAGGGCAGACCGATAAGACGCTGGGGATCGAAGTGCCGGCGGGGGCGACGCTGACGGTCGACCTGCAGTGGAACGAACCGTGGCACGG
This sequence comes from Solirubrobacterales bacterium, assembly GCA_049684635.1. Classification (GTDB taxonomy): domain Bacteria; phylum Actinomycetota; class Thermoleophilia; order Solirubrobacterales; family 70-9; genus VRUE01. Next base: position 865 of record JBAVGD010000065.1, read on the forward strand.
TGTCGGCACCGATCTCGACGCCTTCCTGCTCGATTCGACCGGCGGGCTGATCGCCGCCTCCGCCGAAGCCAACCCGGAACGGCCCCTCGAGTTCTTCCAGTGGGAAAACGAAACGGCGAGCCCGCGCACGGTCCAGCTCGTCGTCAACCGCTTCTCGGGGGGTACCCCACGGCTCAAGGTCGCCTTCCTGGAGAACGGCTCCAAAGAGGGGCAATGGGGCCTCGAGTACCCGCGCTCGAGCGGGCCCGTAGTTGGAGGCCCCGCGACCGACGTCGTCGGTCCGACCGTGTTCGGCCACAACGGCGCCGCGGCCGCAATGACGGTCGGCGCGGTTCACTATCCCACCAGCCCCCCCCACGTTGGAGCGGAGCCATACACCTCGCGCGGCCCGGTGACGCACTACTTCGGCCCCGTCAAAGACTCAGAAGAACCCGCCCTGCCAATCTCGCCAGAAAAACTCCCCAAGCCCGAGATCGCCGCGACCGATTGTGGCAAGACGAGCTTCTTCGCCTTCTTCGAAGAACCAAAACTCCCGGCCGAACCGGCCTGGAGGTTCTGCGGCACCTCCGCCGCCGCGCCCCACGCCGCCGCGGTCGCGGCGCTGATGGACGAGGCGAAAGAAGAAGAACCCCCGAACGAACCGGCGGAACCGGCTGAAATCCGCGCCGCGCTCCTCTCCAGCGCCGTCGGCGTGGTCGGAGCCGACGAATGCGAAGTCGGCGCGGGCCTGGTCGAAGCGGTCGGCGCGGTCGAAGACCTGCTCGCCCTGATTCCGCCTCCCCCCGTCGAACCCGAATGCAAAGCGCCGCTTGCCGAAGTGACCGTCGACAACGCACAGGAACCCGAAAGCTGGGGTGTCGAATCGCCCCCCGTCCCACCCCCAAGCGGCGGAACGACGCAGCCGGCCCAACCGCCAAGCCCGCCCGAACCCGAGCCAGAAACCGACACCACCGCTCCCGCGACCTTCTTCCGCCACCACCCCAGGCGGGTGGTACGGACCCGCGGTCGCACCGCGACCGTCGTGTTCGGACTCGGTTCCAACGAGGCCGGGGCGATCTACTTCTGCCGGGTCGACACCGGCGCCACTAAGCGGTGCCCGGCGCTGTTCAGGCGCCGCTACCGGATCGGCCCGCACACGGTCCGCGTCTGGGCGCGCGACCCGAGCGGCAACACCGACCAGAGCGCCGCCGTCTTCCACTTCAGGGTCAAGCGGATCGGATAAGACACGCGGTCACTGCTCGACCGATCGCCGGTAAACGTCCTCGTCGATCGCCAGGCGCCATGGGCCGGAGGCCGATTCGGTGGCACGGAAGTCGCGGAAGTCAAAGGTGAAGATCGGCAGCTCGTGACGCTCGGCGATCGCCATCACACAACCATCGACGACGCCGAGGTTGAGGTCGGAGTATTTGCGGTCGAGCTCCACGGCCCTCTGCATCAGACCCGCGGTCGGGTAGGCCACCTGATGACTGCCCCCGGCGATGTGCTTGAGGAACCTGCGAGCGGAATCCAGGCCGACTCGCTTGCGGGCCAAATGGTCGACCTCAACCACGACCGGCGACGGGACGATCGCATCCCGGCGCAGTTTTTTCATTGCGGCTCCCGCCATCTCGTACGCCGGATCCCTCCTGTCTAGCGCCGCAAGCAGAGGGCCCGTGTCAACCAGGACCTTCATCTGCCGGTCCCTCTCCCGGTCCCCAGGGCTTGAGGCCGAGGTATTTCTCGGCGTTGATGCCGAGATCGCCGGGCCCTTCCCCCGAGCCGACGTAGTCGAGCGGAACCTGTTGCTCGTCCTCGCGCGCACCCAGTTCCAACAAGCGGACGACCGTGGCCGAGAAGGAGTCGCCCTCCTGGGCGTGCCCGTCCACCAATTCCACGGCACTCTCCGGGATGTAGATCGTCTTGCGGGGCATTGTCTGCAAGCTTGCCATACGAGGGAGTATGACATCGAAAATCATACCTAACAGCGCAAAATTTAAATCTTCCGTGACGTCACTCGCGCGAGTCTGCGACTTTCGGCTCTCCGCCGCCCCGGCGCATCACCCAGTGGCCGAGCAGCAGCAGCGCCACCAGGACCAGGCCGCTGCCGAGCACCAGCGGGTCGGTGAGGCTGAGGCCCTCCAACCGCGTGCCGAAGTAGACGGCGAGCACGGTGATCGGCAGGTAGCCGACCAGGGTCGTCCAGACGAAACGCCAGAGCGGCACCCGGGCGGCGCCCGCCGCATAGGAGACGAGGCTGAAGGGGACGATCGGCAGCAGGCGCACGGCGAGCAGCAGGGTCGCGCCGCCGCGCTCGATCGCCCCCTCCATGCGCTCGAAGCGCGCGGTGCCGAACCAGCGGTCGAGCAGCGGCCGGGCGACCGAGCGGCCGACGGCGAAGCAGAGAAGCCCGGAGAGCAGCCAGCCGAGCATCATCAGCGCCAGCGCCGGGAAGAAGCCGTAGACGAAGCCCGCCGCGGCGTCGACGATCTCGGCCGGGTAGAAGACGACGGTGTGGATCAGCGCCAGGCCGAGGATCAGCAGCGGGCCGGCGACGCCGAGGTCCTTGACCTTGCTCCGCACCTCCGCCGTGTCCCCCCGCAGCGCCGCTTCGAACGCTTCGCGCAGCTCCGGGATCGCGAGCACGAGCAGCGCCAGCAACGCGATCCCACCCAGGGTGACGGCAACTGCGGCGAGCGATGGCCTGGGCGACTCCATGTCGATTGCTGCATTGTCCCCCCTGTGGTGGGG
>JBAVGD010000066.1:0-2084 GCA_049684635.1 Solirubrobacterales bacterium
TGCAGAGAGTGTCGAGGTCGGCGTGCATCGTGGCCTTTCGGTCGACGGTTGCTTCAGCACCGTCGACTTCGGCCTCTCTGCTTCAAACCCCTCGATCACGGCCATCGCCGTGGAATCAACCATCTAGATGGCCTCGTCGGCTTCCAGCTTCAAGGTCGCCAATACCCGGGTGATGTCGGCGGATACCTCGTCTGGTGCGGCATCGCCGGCGATTCGCCGCAGCGTGCCGTGCCGGTCGTAGAAGTCGATCAGCGGCTCGGTCTTGTCGTGGTACTGCTCGAGGCGATGGCGAATCACCTCGGGCTCATCGTCATCGCGCACGATCAGGGCGCTGCCGTCGATGTCACACACGCCGTCGCTCTGCGGCGGATTGAAGTCGACGTGGAAGACATGCCCACCGTCGACGCATGTGCGCCGACCACCCAGCCGCCGGATTACCTCCTCCTCCGCCACATCGATCAGCAGGACCGCCGTCAACTCCTTGCCCAGTTCCTCCAGCTTCGCCGCCAGCGCCTCGGCCTGCGGCACGGTGCGGGGGAACCCATCGAGGATGAAGCCGTCCGCCGCCTCTTCGGAATCGATTCGCTCGCCGATCGCCCCCACGATCACGTCGTCGGGAACGAGATCCCCACGGTCCATGTACTCCTTTGCGGCGCGGCCAAGATCTGTTTCGTCGCGGACGGCAGCGCGCAGGATGTCGCCGGTTGCGTAGTACGGCAGCCTCAGGTCTTCCTGCAGCCGCTCTCCCTGGGTGCCCTTCCCCGAGCCGGGCGGGCCAAGCAGGACTAGATTGAGCTCCGACATCCGCAGGCGCCTATTTGAGGAAGCCCTCGTAGTTGCGCATCATCAGCTGCGCCTCGAGCTGCTTCACCGTTTCCAGCGCCACACCGATCACGATCAGGATCGAAGTTCCACCGAAGTAGAAGTTGGCCGACGTCTGGCTGAAGAGGATCGCGGGCAGGGCCGCAACAGCTCCCAGATAGAGAGCGCCGGGGAACGTCAGCCGCGAGAGGATCCGATCGAGGTATTCGGCAGTCGGACGGCCCGGCCTCACTCCCGGGATGAAGCCTCCATGCTTCTTCAGGTTGTCGGCTTGGTCGACCGGATTGAAGGTCACCGCCGTGTAGAAGTAGGTGAAGATGATGATGAAGAAGACCTCACCGGCGATGTAGGGCCACGTATTGGGGCCGAAGAAGGCCGCGAAATCGAGTGCCGCCGGCGTATTGAGAAGCTGACCGATGGTGGGCGGGAACGCCATGATCGAAGCGGCGAATATGACCGGGATGACCCCGGCCATGTTGACCCGCAACGGCAGGTAGGTGGACCCCCCGGAAGTCATCCGGCGCCCGACGACGCGTTTCGCATACTGGACGGGAATCCGCCGCTGCCCCTCCTGGACGAAGACGATCGCAACGATCACTCCCAGCGCTACGAACGGCATCATCACCACAAACACCTGGTCCGGGTTCGTCCACCAGGATTCGATGCCCTGCGGCATCCTGGACACAATCGAGGCGAAGATCATCAATGAGATGCCGTTGCCGATCCCGCGCTGGGTGATCAGCTCGCCCAGCCACATCAGCAGGGTCGTGCCGGCGGTTAGGCAGATGACGATCAGGAGAACCCGCCCGCCCGTGAGGGTGCCGAGAGCATTGCTTCCGGCTTTGGCGCCAAACGATCGGAAGAGGAACACATAGCCGAACGACTGGGCCAAGGCCAGGCCGACCGTCAGGTAGCGGGTGTACTGGGTGATCTTCTGCTGTCCGACCTCGCCTTCTTTCTGCAGCTTCTCCAGCGAAGGCACGACCACGGTCAGGAGCTGCAGGATGATCGAGGCCGTGATGTAGGGCATGATCCCCAACGCAAAGAGCGAGAGCCGCGAGAGCCCACCCCCCGAGAAGAGGTTGAGGAAGCCGAGGATGCTGCTGCCGCCAAAGTTGGACTGGATTTCCTTGACCGCGTTGATGTCGACGCCCGGCGCAGGGATGTAGGCACCAAGCCGGTAGAGGAGCAGCATCGCCGCGGTGAAGGCGAGCTTCTTGCGAATGTCGGCGACGCTGAAGGCGTTCGCAATTGTCCTGAGC
>JBAVGD010000067.1:0-2592 GCA_049684635.1 Solirubrobacterales bacterium
ACCGGGAAGCCTCCCGGCTCGCGATCGTTGAGCTTGAAAACCGGCCCCGCGTAGCTGCAACCGACGAGCTCGGACCCCGGGAAGCGATCGAGGATCTCAACACCCTCGCCAAGCACCCGCTCCGCAAGTGCCTCGGCGACCACGAGCACCTCGTCGCCGCTTCGGGCGCGGACGTAGGTGATCTCCGGGCCGACCGCCACGGCGACGTTGCCGGGAAGGGTCCATGGCGTCGTCGTCCAGACCAGCAGCTGGTCCCCCGGCTGCAGGGGGCCCGCCGCACCCGCCTCGGTGCTCCCGGCCGCTCCCGTCGTGGCCGCGGGGCCAGAAGCGGCAGCCAGGTAGGGGAAGCGGACGTAGATCGAGGGGTCCTGCACGTCCTTGTAACCGAGAGCCACCTCGTGCGATGAGAGCGCGGTACCGCAGCGCGGGCAGTAGGGCACGACCTTGTGACCCTCGTAGAGCAGTTCCTTGTCCCAGAGCTGGCGCAGCGACCACCAGACCGACTCGATGTAGTCGTTGTCCAGGGTGACGTAGGGATCGTCGAGGTCGATCCAGAAGCCGATCCGCTCCGTCAGACGGTTCCACTCCTCGACGTACTCGAAGACCGACTCGCGGCAGCGCCGGTTGAACTCGGCGATCCCAAGGTCCTCGATCTCCTGCTTGGAGGAGATCCCGAGCTGCTTCTCAACCTCCAGCTCGACCGGCAGGCCGTGGCAGTCCCAACCCGCCTTACGCGGCACCCGGTAGCCGCGCATCGTCTTGTAGCGCGGGTAGATGTCCTTGAACACGCGGGACAGCACATGATGGGAGCCGGGGCGACCGTTGGCGGTCGGCGGGCCCTCGTAGAAGCTCCAGACCTCGGCGCCATCGCGATTGGCGAGAGAGCGGTGGAAAACGTCGCGCTCCCTCCAGCGCGTGAGGACGCGCTCCTCCAGCTCGGGGAACGATTGCCTTGGATCGACGGATTTGAAACCTGGCATGAGCGGGTGATTCTAGGAGTGGTTACTCTGCCCGCCCCATGTCCCTCTTCGAGTTCAACGGCAAGGTGGCCCTGGTGACCGGCGCGGGCCGGGGGATCGGCTTCGAGGTTGCGCGCCAGATTCACATGCGGGGAGGCTCGGTCGCCGTGGTCGATCTCAATGCCGGCGAGGTGCACGAGGCGGCCGAGCGGATCGGCCCGCGAGCGGTCGGGATCGCGGCCGACGTCACCGACCAGGCCGCGATCATGCACGCGGTCTCCGAGACCGTCGAGCGCTTCGGCGGCCTCGACGTCGCCGTTGCCAACGCCGGCATCGCCCAGTCCACGGTTGCGACCGTTCGCGGCATCGGCGCCGAGGAATGGGAGCGGGTCTTCGAGGTCGACATGCTCGGTGTCTGGCGCACCGTGCGGGCAGCGCTGCCCCAGGTCGTCGAGCGGCGCGGCCACATCGTCGTCACCTCCTCCGTCTACGCCTTCGTCAACGGCGTCCTCAACAGCCCCTATGCAGCGGCCAAGTCAGGGGTCGAGTCGCTGGGCCGCTCGCTGCGGGCGGAGCTGATGCCGCTCGGCGCCAGCGCCGGCGTCGCCTACTTCGGCTGGGTCGACACGCGCATGGTCCAGGACGCTTTCGAGCGTGCCCACGCCGACCGGATGGAGGAAAACCTGCCCAGCTTCCTCCGCAAGCGGATCCAGCCCGACGAGGCGGCTGCCACCGTGCTGCGCGGGATCGAAGAACGGGCGCCGCGGACCTTCGCGCCGAAATGGTGGCGCTACGTCTCGGCCTTCCGGGGCATCCTCAATCCGCTTCTCGACCGCCGTTTCGAAGGCGACCCGACGATGACCGCGACGATCCGCGAGGTGGAGTCGGCCACCGACGAGCAGGGCGCCGCCGCGGTGTCGTCAGCCGGCGACTGACGGGTCGACACGGTCGAGTGATCAGCTCCTCACTCGTCTGGCGATCGAGTTAGCTCCTCCAGCAGGAAGACGAAGGACTCGTACGGCGCACCGGTGGCGCGGGTGAGGCCGATCTCGCAGGTCCGGTTACTGGAGAGGTGAGCATCGAAGTCACGTCCGGCAAGCTCGGCGGCCTGCGGGCTCGTGGCCGCGGTCGTCAGCTCGGGGTGGGAGATGCCGCGGTCGCCGGCGAACCCGCAGCAAGTCGCCGAGGGAGCGACGTAGACCTCCTCGGCAAGGGCGCCCACGACGGATTTCAGACTGCCGGCCAGCCCGAGGCGCCGGGTGGCGCAGGTCGGATGGACGGTTGCCGACCCAATCCTGCGGTCCACCTCGAGCCTGGGAAGCAGGCGGTCATGCGCCCAGGCAACCGAGTCGAGGATCTCCAGCTTGCCGAGGCGCTCGGCGTTCGGCTCGCTGAGGACCCCCGGGCCGGGGTCGGCAATGGCCTGCGTGCACGACGCGGCGTCAACCACCACAGGCATCCGTCCTTCTTCGCTCCACTCCCAGAGGCGCTCGACCATCTCGTTCGCCTTGTGGCGGTGTGCCTCCCCGAAGCCCTTCGAGCTCCACGGCAGGCCGCAGCAGCTACCGGGGACGTCATCCGGCAGCCAGAGCGGCAGCCCAGCCCGGCGTGAGACCTCGATTAAGGCCTCCGC
>JBAVGD010000068.1:0-1662 GCA_049684635.1 Solirubrobacterales bacterium
GTTGGGCGCCGCGGCGCTCGACAACGCGCTTCTCGAAGTCCTGGATCCGCTCGAAGAGGCGGGTGACGTCGCGCACCGCCTTGTGCATCTGCAGCTGCTCGAGGTTGGAGGTGATCCGGGCGAGCCCGTTGGCGCACCACTTGCGCAGGCGCTCGCGCAGGAACTCGGTGTCGGCGGCGGCCTCCTCGTCATGGTGGGCGTCCTCGAGCGCCGCGAAGCGGTCGTGCGAGTAGATCCAGAGGCTGCGCAGGAAACGGTTGGCGAAGCGGAGCGCCCCATCGGTCCAGTTGAGGGTCTTCGCCGGTCCCGCCGCGTAGAGGACGGCGAGACGGACGGTGTCGGCGCCGTAGCGCTCGACCAGCGCGTCGGGATCGACGACGTTGCCGAGGTGCTTGCTCATCTTGCGCCCGTCGGCGATCACCATCTCGTGGAAGAGGCAGCCGGCGAAGGGCTCGCCGTCGTCGAGGAAGGAGAAGGGGCCGATGTCGCGCAGCGCCTTGGTGACGACGCGCTGGTCGAAGACGAAGCCGCCGCTGTCGTTGCCGGCGACGAGGCGCTCGGCGGGCAGCCACCGCCTCAGGTCCGGGTGCTCGAACATCTGCTCCGTGCGGGCCTCCGGCGGCACCGCGGCCGGCACCCAGAGCCAGAGGGCGTCGAAGTGGCAGTCGAGGGTGTCGGTCTCGCGCTTGGCGGGCTTGCCACAGCGCGGGCATGGAGCGTCGACGAAATCAGGGCGCTCCGCCAGCGGGTTCCCCTCCCCGGTCGGCTCGATGTCGCGCGGGAGGATCACCGGCAGATCCTCGACTGGCACCGGGACGGGGCCGTGCTCCGCGCAATGGACGACCGGGATCGGCGTGCCCCAGGAGCGCTGGCGCGAGATCGAGAAGTCGTTGGCGCGGTAGCGCTTCGCCTCGCGAACGCCCGGGACCGGCGGTGAGCCCTGCTTCGCCGCGGAATCGCCCGGACCGTCGGGGTGCGGCACTCGCTCCATCCGCCGGGCGATCTCCTCGTCCGCTTCGTCGACCTCCGGAATGCCCAAGGCGGCGGTCGGGCCGTAGCGCGCATCGACGATCGGCGAGACGAAGACGGGCAGCTCTCCCCCACCCGGGCCCGCGATCGAGGCGCCGGTGTCGACGATCGGCACCGAGCGGACATCGCGGGCGCTGCGCTCCCAGCCACCGGAACGCATCTGCTCCAGCTCCTCATGCACGCTTGGGTCGGTGACCCACGCCTCGACGTCAGGATGCCTCGGCGACAGCAGGACGAAACGCGCCCGCGTCAAGGAGTCGCGGTGCGGGCTGAAAACGGTCAGCCCAGCGCCGGGCGAGCCCTTGGGCCCGAGCTCGACCTCCACTCCGTCGCTGCGCCCAAGGATGTAGTGCTGGGTGGCGAGGGAGAGGTCGTCCCAGTTCTCGAGCTCCTCCGTGTTGCGGTCGTTCTCCTCGAGGTAGGGCGAGATGTGGAGGAACCAGGTCGGGCGGCGGATCAGCCGCACCGGGTTGTGGCAGCGCCAGCAGCGACCGTCCTCGACCTGGATCGCGGCGAGCGTCGTCTGGCAGGTGTCGCACCAGTCGACCGTGGCGTCGTCGCGGTAGATCAGGCCCGCCTCGAGCAGGGTCAGGAAGAGCCACTGCGACCAGCGGTACTGACCCTCGTCGGAGC
>JBAVGD010000069.1:0-17340 GCA_049684635.1 Solirubrobacterales bacterium
CGCGAGCGCTGCGCAGAGCAACAGCGCAATCGCGACCGCCGTGCCGCGGTTACGGCTCACGACCTCAGCCGCGAGGGCACTTTCCGCCGACGCAGACAGCCGCCCGGTTCGAGGGAATGTCCTTGCCGTGCCTGGCGATCAGCCGCGCCGGTCGCCGCAGGGTTACCTCGGCGCGCCCCTCGGCACCCGTGGGCCCGCTGGCGCCGGTGACCGTCACGCCGGCAGCCGGAGAGCGCTTCCCATCGTCGGCGTATGAGAAAACGCGCACCTCGAAGGGCTTCCCCGCCGTTGCCTTGCCCGGCGCCTGCAGAGCCAGCTCATCCGGGTAGGGGTACGGCGCAAGCGCCCACAGAACTTCGTCGCCGGCGTGCAGCTTGACCGAGTCGCCACCGATTTCCGGGTCGACATGGTTGACCTTGAGGTACCAGGAAAGCCCCGTCTTTTCGCTGCCGACCGCACCGCCCACGCCACACAGCCCGAGGCCGAAGTCGAAGTGATCGGTGATCAGCAGCGGCTGCAGGGCCGGGGTCTGCTTCGCGGCCTGGCCGAGCAGGCCGAGTGCGGTCGCGCCCGGAACCGTCGCCGTCTTGCCGCTGCCGCCGGTCCCGGCGCCCAGGCAGGTCGCCTTCGCGCTGGTCGGAACAGCCGTGGTGCCGGTCGTCAGGCTCTCTTCGGCAAGGACCTTGCCGCCGGAGCCAATGACACGCAGGTCGGCGGGGATGCCCTTGGCCATCGCCACCGTGGTGGCGAGGAGAACAACGGCGAGCGCCAGCGCGCATGAAGCGACCAGCCGGAATGAAATGAGTCTTGGCATTTAAGCCACCCCTTCCTCGAGGGTTGTAATGGCTGGCCGGGGACAGGTCTCCTGGCTTCCGGGCTGGTCAACCGCACCTTCCCAGGGACTCGGTGTCGTCCCCAGTGGCTGGCGCAGAGCGCCTGCGGCTTCCTTTGCCCGGTCACAGTGGCGGGACCGCGCCGGTGTCTCACCGGACTTCCCTTGACCACCGACCGTATGTCGGCGGCAGTCTACCCGGCCCGGCATCCCCGGAGCCAACCCTCCACCCGACACCCGCTTCGCGGCTTCACCATCGGACGCGTCGGTAAAGGTATGCATCCAGCCCTTGCCGGATCGCGCCCACCGCACCCCCGGTCGCCACACGCACTGGCGCCTCGCCAGGCGACGTCACCTGCTGCTGCGCGGCGGCGCCGCGGCGACCCTGCTGGCGGTCGTCGGGCCCGGCCTGCTCGCCGGGCTCTCAGACGACGATCCGGCCGGGATCACCACGTACTCGATCCTCGGTGCCGAATACGGCTACGAATTGCTCTGGGTCCTCGCCCTCTCGACCGCGGCGCTGGTCGTCTTCCATGAGCTCGGGGTGCGGCTGGGGATCGTCACCGGCAAGGGGCTTCTCACCCTGGTCCGCGAGCGCTACGGGACTCGAGCCGCGGGCGTCGTGCTCGCCGCACTCGTCGTTGCCAACACCGGCACGCTGTGCGCGGAGTTTGCCGGGGTCGCGGCAGGGATGGAACTGCTGGGCGGAACCAGCCGCTATCTCAGCGTGCCGCTTGCGGCGGTCGGCGTCTCGGCGCTCGTCCTGCGCGAGAGCTTCCGCCACGTCGAGCACTTCCTGCTGGCGCTCAGCTCCGTCTTCATCGCCTATGTCATCTCCGGCCTGCTCGCGCACCCCGACTGGGGCGCCGCCGCCAAGGGCCTGGTCGTGCCCAACATCCCGCTCACCCGGGATGCCGTGCTGGTCGCGGTGGCGACGGTGGGAACGACGCTGGCACCCTGGGGCCTCGCCTTCATCCAGTCCTATGCGGTTGACAAGCGGCTGCACGTCAAAGACCTTCGCTACGAGCGCATCGATGTCGTCGTCGGTGCGGTGCTGACCGGCGTCATCGGCCTCTTCGTCGTCGTAGCCTGCGCCGCCACCCTGCACGTCCAGGGCATATCGATCAGCGACGCCGGTGATGCCGCCCGGGCTCTCGAACCGCTGGCCGGCAACCTGGCGGCGACCCTGTTCGGGCTCGGCTTCCTCGGTGCCGCCCTGCTCGCCGCCGCGATCGTCCCCCTCTCCACCGCGTACTCGATCTCCGAGACCCTCGGCCGCCGCGCCGACCTCAACGACACCTTTGCGGAGGCCCGCTCTTTCTACGTCTCCTTCGGCGCCGTGGTCGCCGTCGCCGCAGTTCTGGTGCTGATCCCCGGCGCGCCGCTGATCCCGATCCTCTTCCTCTCGCAGGCCCTAAATGCCGTCCTCCTGCTCGTCCTCCTCCCCTTCATGCGCTCGCTCGCCAAGGACCGGGAACTGATGGGCGCGCACGCGCTCGGCCGCGTCGATCGCTGGACCACCGGCATCGCATTCGCCCTGATCGCCGTTTCGGTCGCCGCCCTCGGCGTTCTCGCGATCCTCTAATCGTCCACCGGTCCTGGTTCCGCTATCCGGTCCTGAGTTAGGGTTCCCTAACTTTTGATCGAAACGGCAGGGGGAGCATGACGAAGGGAATCCGGCAGTCATCGGCGATGGTCATATCGGTCGTTGCCCTCTTCATCGCACTTGGCGGCACCGTCTGGGCGGCAAGCAAGCTCAGCGGCAAGGCAATCAAGGTGAAGTCGCTCCCCGGCAACCGGCTGGCGCCCCACTCGGTGCCCGGAAACCGGTTGAAGCCAGGGGCCCTGACCTCCGCCCTCTCCTCCCAGCCGCTCACCGGGGCGTACATCAACGAGCTCACCCTCGGCCCGGTTCCCAACGCCGAGCACGCAGAAAAGGCAGACGCCGCGCAGACGGCGGTCAGCGCCGAAACAGCCGTCAACGCTGTGAACGCGGTCAACGCGACCACGGTCAACGGCCATAGCGCCGGCTGTATACCCAACACCGAGCCGTTCGCGGGTGCCTGCTGGGAGACCAACGCTCGCGGGCCGGCTACTGCCCCCGACGCGGCAGTCGACTGTGCCTCGGTCGGCGGAGCGCTCCCAGAGGTCCTTCAGCTTGTCGCCTTCTCCGAGCAGCCGGGCATCAGCCTCGATGGCGGACGCGAGTGGTCCGGTGAGATTGTGAGCTTCACCACAGAAGATTTGTATGGAGTAGCCACGGTATCCCCAACTGGAGTGGTGGGCTCTGGTGTCTTCAGCGGTGGAGGAGGAAGCGCCAGCAAGAAATACCGCTGCGTGATCCCTCTTGTGCGCTGACGCGATTACAGCAGTCGGCCATTTGGTGAGCAGACTTCCAGTCGGCAGCGAGCACTCACTATGCTCGGGGCGAATGCGACCGCGCCCGTATAGCGGCACGCAGCGCCTCGCGGGCACGCTCGCCGCTTCCGGCTGCCTTGCCGCGATGCTGCTCGCGGGCGCATCCGGCACTGCCTTGGCTGCCGGGCTGCATCCGACTGCATCCGCGTCGCGGCGCGAAGTGGCCCAGGTGCGGAGCTACTGGACGCGGGCTCGGATGGACCGGGCGCCCGCGCTGGATGCCCCGCGTGCCGACTTCCTCACCGCCAGCGCCAGCTTCGCACCGGTAACCGAACCCGCCGCGCTGCCGAACGCCGTTAACGGACGCCTCTTCGTTCGCCAGGGCGGCAGGGACGGCTTCTGCTCGGCGACTGCGATCAACAGCCCGACGCGACGCCTTGTCCTGACCGCCGGGCATTGCGTGAACACCGGCCCCGTCGGCCTCTTCGGGGGTAGCTCCATCTGGTCTCGATTCCTCGAGTTCGTACCGGCCTACGAAAACGGCGTCGCGCCATTTGGCGCCTTCATCGCCCACCGCAGTCACGTCTACGCGCCCAAGCAATGGGTCAAGACAGGGAATCCCAACTTCGACGTCGGCGCCGTGCTGACATCGCCCAACGCCGAAGGCATCAACGTTGCGGATGCGGTTGGCGGCGGTGCCACCGTCGCGGTTGGCCTCACCCGCAGGCAGCAGTTCCAGACCTTTGGCTTCCCGGGCAACGGACGGCACATGCAGGGCTGCGAATCGCCTTACGTGGGCGACGACAGCCACACCTACCCGCTGCCGGGGCCGCCGACGATTGCGATCCGCTGCCATTGGGCACCCGGCGCCAGCGGCGGCGGCTGGCTGGTCAACGAAGGAACCACGATCGACGGCCTGACCAGCTACGGGAGGCACGGCGACCGCGTGCACACCTTCGGCCCGTACTTCAGCCCCGCCAATGTCGGTCATCTGATCAGGGGCTTTTGAGCCGGCGGGCAGCGCCCGCCTGACGCTTCGCCGAGCATCAAGGGCTCTTGACGAAAATCAGGTGCCGAGCAGGTCGCGGTAGAAGCGGTAGTCGCGGCGCTCGGGCCGCAGGTTGGCGGCGAGTGCCAGGTGATGGCGGGCGCGCTCGGTCTGCCCGACCTTGGTCAGGGCCCGGCCGAGGCAGAAGTGGGCGTAGTCGTTTACCTGATGGGTGTCCACGACCGCCTCGAACTCCCCCACCGCGGCGGCGAACCGGCCGGAGCGGAAGTAGGCACGGCCCAGTGCCTCGCGGACCGAGGACTTCTCGGGCGCCTGCTTAGCGGCCGCCTCCAGCGGCACGGCGGCCTGCTCGAAATCATCGTCGGCGAGCAGCTCGATCCCGCGCCGGTAGAGCGTGAAGGTCGACTCGTGGTTGAGTGTGGAGGTCATCTCAAGCAAGTGTAGGAGGGTGTCGGTCGCGGATACCCGGCAGCTTGGGCAGCGTCCCCACCGGCACGGCGGTCTTCCTGCCCGCAATGCGAGATCGGGCGCTACGGTTGGCGAGATGGAGTCTCCAGCGCTTGACAATCGCCGGCTGCAGCGACTGATCGCAGTCGGCCGATCGCTCGTCTCGAGACTCGACCTCGACGGCGTGCTCGACCTCGTGCTGAAGGAGGCTCGCGAACTGACCGGAGCGCGCTACGCGGCGCTCGGGATCCTCGACAAGAGCAAGCTCGAGCTGGAGCGCTTCCTCACCCTTGGGGTCGACGAAGAGGTTCGCGCCGCAATCGGAGACCCGCCCCGCGGCCGCGGGATCCTTGGGGAGTTGATCCGCCATGCCGAGCCGCTCCGCCTTGGCGATGTATCCGCGCACCCGCATTCGCATGGCTTCCCGGCTGGGCACCCTCCAATGCGCACGTTCCTCGGCATGCCGATCATGATTCGCGGCGAGGCCTGGGGCAACCTCTACCTGACCGACAAAGAGGGTGGTGAAGAGTTCGACGAAACCGACCAAGCCGCCGTGGTTGTGCTCGCCGACTGGGCCGCCATCGCTATCGAGAACGCCCGGCTCTACGAGGATCTCGCCCGGCGTCGCGACGAGGTCGAGCGCCAACGCGACAACGCGACGCGCTCCGTGAGGGCGCTCGCCGTGATGACCGACATCGCCCGCTCGGTCGGTGGCGAGACCGACATCGATCGGATCCTTGGGCTGATCGTCAACCGCGGCCGGGCGCTCGTCGACGCCAGAGCGCTGCTGATCCTGCTGGCCGACGGCGACGAGCTCGTGGTGGAGACCACCGCGGGCGAACTCGAGGCAAACCTCCACGGCGCGCGAATCCCGATCGCCGGGACCCTTCCGGGTCGGGTCCTGCTCAGCAGCCGCGCCGAACGAATCGCGGGATCGGACAGCCTGGGCGCAGAGCTGAACGAGCTCGGGGTCGCGGCCGAGGCGGCGATGCTGGTCCCGTTGACCTTCCGTGGCACCTCTTCCGGTGTGCTTGCCGCACTCGACCGAGTCGTGGACGGGCCCGGATTCGGTCCCGAGGACGAACGCCTCCTGCGCTCATTCGCGGCGAGCGCCGCGACTGCCGTCGCCACCGCGCAATCCGTTGCGGCAGACCGGCTGCGCCACAGCCTCGAAGCCGCCGAGCAGGAGCGCAAACGATGGGCGCGCGAGCTTCACGACGAGACTCTTCAGGCGCTTGGCGGATTGCGCATGCTGCATTCGGCGGCGCTGCGCGCGGGCGCCAGCGGCAAGGAGCTTCGCAGCGTGCTCGATGAGGCGACCAAGCTGATCGACGTCGAGATCGACAACCTCTCGGCGTTGATCGCCGAGCTGCGTCCGGCGGCTCTCGATGAGATCGGCCTGGCCCCTGCCCTCCGCACGCTTGCGGAACGCAAGAGCCGCGAGGGCGACGTGGAGATCGACGTCCTCGTACGGCTGCGGGATGCGAACGATGCGCGCCTGCCCCACGAAACGGAGAGCACCCTGTACCGACTTGTTCAGGAGGCGCTCAATAATGTCGCCAAGCACTCGGGTGCGACGCGGGCCGAGGTCATGGTCGAGTGGAACGACGACACCGTCGACGTCACCGTTCGCGACGATGGCCGCGGCTTCGAGCTCGCCGAGGTGAACGGCGGCTTCGGATTGGTGGGCATGCGAGAGCGGGTGATGCTCGCCGGCGGAGAGCTGAAGATCGACGCTGCGCCTGGACATGGCACGACCGTCTCGGCAACCATTCCGCTGCCCCCCCGCGAGAAGAACGGTCAGCGTTCCAGCAGCCCGTGATCCAGCACGTAGCGAACCACGTCGGCGCGGGTCTGGAACTCGAGCTTTCGCTGCAGCTTGATGCGATGGGTCTCGACCGTCCTGCCGCTGAGGAAGAGGCGCTCCCCGATCTCGGCATTTGTGTGGCCGAGCGCCACCAATCGCAGGATCTCAACCTCCTCCTCGGTGAGCCCGTCCGGCGGGCCGGGCGGAGGCTCAACCGCAAGGCGAACCCCGAGCTGCGGGTTGATGTAGGGCTCTCCGAGCGCCGCCAGGCGGACGGCCTGGATCAGCTCGTCCTCGGCCGAGCGCTTCAACACGAAGCCTAGCGCCCCCGCTTTCAGCGCCTCGCGGGCGAACGCGGGATCGTCTTGCATCGTCAGCACGACGATTTGCGTTTCCGGTACGTCCTGCCGCAACGCCGGAATGGACGCCAGGCTCGAGCCGCCCGGCATGTTCAGGTCAAGCACCAGCACGGTCGGCCGCCGGGAGCGAACGTAACGCTGAGCGCTTGGCACGTCCTCAGCCTCGGCCACCACCTCGAAGCCGCCCTCGGCCTCCAGAAGCAAACGCAGGCCCGCTCGCACAACCCCGTGGTCGTCAGCGACGACGACGGTGACCGGTTTCTCGCCGCCGCCGCGCTCGCCTGCGCCGGCGGCAGCGCTGTGCTCGCCTGAATCCATTGAGGAGAGGCTAGACATAGGCAACATGCGATCGCTGGGAAACCATCCTTCATCGCCCATCCTGGCCAGCGGCCCTCCCTGTGTCATCCGTGGTCCTCCCCGTATCGCTGCGGGCCATCCCGCGATCCGACATCTCTTTACTCTCGCTCCGATGGGGAAACCACCGCCAATCTCGGTGGTGCTCGCCGACGACCACGTCGTCGTACGGCGCGGGTTGCGCATGCTCCTCGAGCAGGAGCCTGAGCTCAGTGTCGTTGGCGAGGCCGGCGACGCCGACGCCGCCCTCGAAGCGGTGACGGCGACGGCGGCCGACATCCTTGTGCTCGATCTCAACATGCCCGGGCGCCCGCCGCTCGACGTGCTCGCGGGGATCGCCGAGTCAGGCCGAGAGGTTGCCGTGATCGTGCTGACAATGGAGCGGGATCCGGCATTCGCCCGTCGCGCCCTCGAGCTCGGCGCTCGGGGCTATGTGCTGAAGGACGCGATCGACAAGGAGTTGCTGAGCGCCATTCGAGAGGTTGGTGGCGGCGGCACGCACGTCAGCGCAAGCATCTCGGCAGCCCTCTCGAAACCCACCAGGGACGAAGGCTCACCGGAGGGCTTGACCGAGCGCGAGACGGAGGTGCTTCGGCTGATAGCGCTTGGTCACACGAATGCGGAGATCGCCACCGATCTTTCGCTCAGCGTCCGCACCGTCGAGAGTCACCGCAAGCACATTCAGCAAAAGATCGGCGTGTCCAACCGCCCGGAGCTGGTGCGCTATGCGTTCGAAAACCGCCTGATCTGAGTCCGCTACGGAACCGCGTTCTGCGCCCGCGCAGGGGCCCGCCCCTCGCCGTCAACGGGCCGACTACGGATGTGCTCCGCGCGAGCCGCCGACACGCTCTTTTGCTATGTCCCGCCAATCGGCGTTCTTCGAGGGGGTTGCGCAGGTCGATGCCACTCTGACCGGGGAACCGGCGAAGTTGCCGATCTTCTACTACGACGGAACCGCCCAGACCGCGGTCTTCCCGGCCCGGCTGGGGGCCGTGCGCAGGCTTCTCCCCGATCCACGTTTCGTACCGGCCCGCCTTGCGCCGGGCCTCGGGGCCGTCGCGGTGACGTGCTTCGAGTACCGCGATACGGACATCGCGCCGTATAACGAGCTGGCGATAGCCGTCGTCCTCAATGACCCGCCCTTTGCGCTCAACCTCCCCGGCCGAGCGCTGCTCACCGGCCTGCGCAGGAGGCAGCTCCACGCCTGGGTGCATCACCTGCCGGTGACCACCGAGATCGCTCGGGTCGGCGGTGTGGACCTCTACAACTACCCGAAGTTCATCGCCGCGATCGACTTCGAGCAGAGCGCCGGGCACCGCACCTGCCGCCTCGCCGAGGGAGAGGAGCACATCCTGACGCTGACCGGCGGGCTGATCGAGACGCCACGCGCCGAGCAGGTGCAGCTCTTCAGCCACCTCTGGATGGACCGGCAGCCACAGTCCTCGGAGTTCAAGCTGAACGCCCTTGCCAGCGGACACTCTCTGCGGCCCGGCGCGGCCCGGCTGGAGCTCGGGGCGCTCCATCCGATCGCCCGCGAGCTCGCTGGCCTGCTCGTCTCGCAACAGTCCATCTATTACGAGCTGATGGCTCGCTTCGAGGGCATTCTCTACGGGCCGGAGCACCTGACGCTGCCGCTGATTCGTCGAGCACTGGCCCTGACCGAGGCCGGGGAGCCCGCGGTCCGCTAACCATGCCCGCCGCGGCCCGCAGTACGGCTCCGCTGCTGCGCGAGGCTTTCCCCCGCCTGCATCAGCTCGAGCGCGTTGATCGCGGCTACGTCCGTCGGCTCGAGAAACTGCAGCTCGAGACGCGGGAGTTCGCCGACCTCTACCTGCGGCCGGCGGCGCTGGAGATTGACCGCCGCGCCGACAGCGACCCGTCCTACTTCGACTGGCATCTGGTGCGAGCCGGCGCCCTTCACGGCATGCTCGACCTGCTCATCCCCGCCCAGGCCGGCGGAGCGGGTGGGCTTGCCGTGCACTGCGCAATCGTCATGGAGGAGCTCTGCGCCGCCTGCCCCGGGATCGCCAATATCTTCGGTGCCCACGCCCTCGGCATCGCTCCGCTGCTGCTTGACGGCCCGGCGCATTGGGATGTCCTCGGCGATATCGCCGAGTCCGCGCGCCGGGGAGAGCCGATGCTGATGGCCTGCGCTTTGACCGAGCCGGATGCGGGTACCGATGTCGAGGACGTCGACCTGCTGGCACGCGCCCGAATCACGAGCCAGGCCCGACCGATCCCGGGTGGCTATGCCCTGACTGGCGTCAAGCGCTTCATCTCGAACGGCAGCGTGGCCCGCTGGCTGACGGTGCTGATGCCCACCGAACCGAACCAGCCGGTGGCGACTTGGACATGCTTCCTGGTCGATGCCCAGAGCGAGGGCTTCTCGGTCGGGCGTGTCGAGCACAAGATGGGCCAGAGGGCATGCCACGCGGCGGAGCTGGTCTTCGAGGATGTGTTTGTCCCTCACGACCGCGTCGTGGCGCGAGTCGGCGACGGAGCAGGGGCCACCTTGATCGTGCTGGCCGCATCCCGCCCGCCAGTCGGGGCGATCGCCACCGGCATTGCCCGCGGCGCCTACGAACGGCTGCTGGACTGGCTGCGCGAGGATCCCGCGGCGCAGGGGATGTTGGAGCACCAGCACGTGCAGTTGCGACTCGCGCGTATGTCCGAGGAGATACACCTCGCACGTCAGGCCTACATGGACGCCGCCACCGAGCTCGATGTCGTGGCGCTCGGTGGACCGCTCCGCCATCCGTTGCTCAGGGGTCTGGGGCTGATGCCCAACGGTATGCGCCGACGCCCCCGTGTACGACGGGTCATGACTTCGCCACCGGGCCGCGAGCTGATCGTGAGGTTTCTCGCGCGCACCGCGGACGATCGTGCGATCACGCGCTCGCTTGGGCTCTCCTCGCTGGCCAAGGCCCGCGGCAGCGACGTTGCGATGCGCGTCACGCACTCCGCCCTGGAGCTGATCGGCCTCACCGACGCACCGGTCCGCGCCGAGCTGGAGAAGCTCTGGCGCGACGCCAAGCTGACCCAGATCTATGAGGGAACGAACCAGCTCAACCGGATCGAGTCCTACCGGGCGCTGGTCGCCGGCGAGACGATGGCAGCCCTGCCCCAACCGAAACAGCGCCTGGACGCGATCGGAGCTCCCGCGTGAACAGGTCCGCCGCCCTTCGCGCCGCGTCGCCGGAGCGGCTGGAGATAGTCGAGGTTGCGCGTGAGCTGGGGCGGCGCACCCTGGCGCCGGCCGCCCTGGATCTGGATGAGCGCAAATCCGGCGCGCTAGACGCCGTCTGGAAACAGGTCGTCGAGGTTGGCTTCGATCGAGCGCTGGCACCAACCGACAATGACGGGGCCGGGCTCGACGCGGAAACGCTCCTCCTCTGCCTGGAGGAGATCGCCGCCGGCGACGGCGGGATCGCGATGCTCGTGCTCCTCTCCAACGCCGCCCTGGTCGTTCTCCCACCCGAACTGCTGACTAAGACTCCAGCCAGCATGCGTTGGGCACTGCTCCCGGCTCCGCCCGAAGAGCTGCCGACCGGCGCTCGCGTGACAGTCGAGAAGCGATCGGGCGCAACCACCCTCAGTGGCCGGCTCTGCCCGGCGCTGGGTGCCCTCTGCGCGGATGGAATCGTCGTCGTCACACGCGAGCCCGAGCCCGCCGTGTTGGCGTTCCCCGATGGGACCGGCGACGTGGAGATGACGCTCGCGGAGCCGCAGCTTGGCCTGCGATCCGCGGTCGCAGCCTGTATCTCCTTCTCAGGCGCCAAGGCCGCGGTCGCGCTACCGCCGGCCGATGCCGTGGTCGCGGCTGCGCAATCGATGGCACTACTGCGAGGCGGCGCGGCGGCAATTGCCCGCGGCATCGCTCGCCGGGCGCAGGAGATGGCGCTTGCCTACGCGGAAATGCGCTTTCAGGGAGGGGTACCGATCGTGGCACACGATGCCGTGCGCGAGATGCTCGCCGGAATGGCGGTCAGGCTCGCCTCGGCTCCGTGTCCACCCGCCACACCCGATGCGGCAGCCGCAAGCGTCATTGCCGTGAAGGTGGCAAACACGGATGCCGCCGTCACCACGACGACCGACGCGGTGCAGGTCTTCGGCGGCACCGGTTACATGCACGAGACCGGTATCGAGAAGCTGATGCGGGACACCAAGATGCTGCAGCTCTGGCCCGAGCCCAACTGGGTTGGGCGCAAGCTCGTCGCGGGAGCCCTGAGCGGCCGCGCCGGGGCGGTTCCGCAGTCATAACGGGTGCGCACCGGACGAAGTGACTCCGCGCAGGGAAAGCATCGCTGGCCCATGAGCGTGATGCCTAGGACGAAGAGCACGAGGGACTGTCATGCGGGCAGCTGAGCGCCCGCGGGTGCTGATAGCGGGTGGGGGTGTCGCGGCCCTCGAGGCAGCACTCTCACTCGAAGAGATAACAGAGGTACCGCTTAACCTGACGCTGCTCACGTCGACGTCGCGCTTCGAGTACAGCCCCCTCTCGGTGGCGGAGCCGTTCGGCCTTGGCAGGGCGCATCGCTTCGAGCTGGCGGATCTCCTTCGCAACCGTGCGGTGCAGCCGATCGTCGACACGCTCGAGGTCGTAGACGCTCAGCGCGGCGAGATCCGCACGTCCTCGCGCACGTTCGGCTACGACGCGCTCCTCGTCGCCGTCGGCGCACTGAAGCGTGAGGCGTTGCCCGGTGCGCTCACCTTCTCCGGATCGAAGACGACGGATGACCTGCGGCGGCTGTTGCGGGAGGCCGAAGCCGGCCGGCTCCGCCACCTCGTCATTGCGGTGCCATCCGGGGTCGCGTGGGCGCTGCCGGCCTACGAGTTGGCGCTCATGGCGAGCGCCCAGTTCGATGAGCGTGGGATCCCAACCGAGGTGGCACTCGTCACCCCCGAACCCACACCGGTCGCTCCCTTTGGACGCCTGGCGGGGAAGGCGGTTGAAGAGATGCTGCGACTGCGCCGCATCGCCTTTCACAGCGCCGTCCCGCTGCGCGCCGAGCCCGGACGACTCCTGATCGAGGCCGGCGAAGACATCGTCGCCGACGCCGTGGTCGCCCTGCCGGAGCTGACGCCCCATCGAATTAGCGGCCTGCCGCAAGACGAACTTGGGTTCATCCCCGTCGACGAATACGGACGGGTCAAAGGGCTTGCCGGCGTCTACGCCGCCGGGGACACAACGAACTTCCCGCTCAAGCAGGGCGGCCTGGCGGCGCAGCAGGCCGACGTCGCGGCGGAGGCCATCGCCGCCGACCTGGGTCAGAGCATCGAACCGCAACCGTTCCGCCCCGTGCTGCGCGGCCTGCTGCTGACCGGCCGCGCTCCGCGCTATCTAAGAGCAGAGGTTGTGCGCGGCCGCGTGACCAGGTCCTCAGCACGCGAAGAGCCAACCTGGTGGCCGCCGACAAAGATCGCGGGCCGCCGGCTGGGCCCGTTCCTGGCGCTTCACGGCGCTCCCGGAGGAGCCCCTCCAGATGCAGTCGCCCTGGAGCTCGAAGCGCCGGCCCCGCCACAGACGAACGGCCCGTAACACGCTTTCGATGAAATACATGGAAAGCGTGTTTCGGGCCACGATCGGCGCGCTGGCGGGCGCCTAATCCGCGGCGGGCTCGTACGGGCAACTTGGATCGGCTGCCAGGTGGTTGCCCGTAACCGCATAGGCTCGCGCGCGGCTGCCACCGCAGACCTCCCGGAACTCGCAGCGACCGCACTTGCCCTCCAGCGCCTGCGGATCGCGAAGCTCGCGAAACAGCTGTGACTCGCGGTAGATGCGCACCGCGCTTTCCCGCCGCACATTGCCCGCCGCAAGCGGCAGAAAGCCGGACGGCATCACGTCGCCGCGGTGCGAGACGAACATGAAGCCGCGGCCGTCGTTGACCCCCTTTGCCGGTCGCCGCAGACCATCCGCAAAGCGGTAGCCCGCCCCGGCAAGCTCGCCGCCCCCAGAGCGGCGGCTGGCGATCCGCCGGTGCTGTGGCGCGGCGGTGATCTTCAGATCGAAGGGGAGCTCCGGGCTCAGTTCGTCGAGCCGGGTGATCAGACGCTCATGACCCGCGGCGGAGAGCATCGCGAGCCGGCGGCCCCGACCCACCGGCACGAGGAAGAAGACCGACCACTGAACGACGCTCAACCGCTCGAGCAGCGGAATCATCTGCTCCATGGCCCCGGCGTTCAACTCGCAAACAGTCGTGTTGACCTGAATCGGGAGGCCCGCTTCGGTGGCGGCCTCGACGCCTTCCATCGTACGGCTGAACGAGCCGCGAAAACCGCGGAAGCGATCATGGAGCGCGGCATCCGAGGCGTCAATGCTGAAGGCAACGCGGCGCACACCGGCGGCGCGTGCCTCCTCCATGCGTGCGGGCGTCGCAAGGGCCGTCGCGGTCGGCGTCAGCGCCACTCGCAGCCCGCGAGCGTCTGCGTGGGCGGCGATCTCGAAGACATCCCGCCGCATCAGCGGATCGCCGCCGGTCAGGACCAGGATTGGCCGGTTTCCAAAACCGGCGAGGTCGTCGGCCAGAGCCAGCGCCTCCGCCGTATCGAGCTCGCCCGGGCCGCGGCGCGGTTGCGCTTCGGCCCGGCAGTGCGCGCAAGCGTAGGCGCAGGCGCGCGTCAGCTCCCAGGCGATCGTGAAGGGAGCATTGTCGAAGTCAAGCCCGGCCAGGCGCCCGTCGCGCTCGGTCCGGGCCGCCTGCGCCGCGTCCTTCACGCGGCAATCTCCTCCTCGGTCAGGTAACAGGCCGGGTCCGGCGCGCGCGGATCGCCCGTCGCCGACTCCGCGCGTACCCTCAGCCCCCCGTTGCACAGCTCGACGAAACGGCAGCGGGCGCAGCGCCCGGTCAGATCGCGCGGGCGTCGCCGGTAGGGGGCGAGGGCAGGGTTGTCATCTCGCCAGATCTCGGCAAAGGGTGTCTGCCGCACATCGCCCGCCGTCACGTGCCACGAGAACTGATCCGGGTGAACCAGTCCCTGGGGGTCGACGCAGGCGATCGCCACGCCGGACTGGTTTCCCCCGTTCCAGCGCAGCATCGTCTCGATCTCGGCGGCGCGCTCGGAATCGCTACGCCGCACCCGTTCCAGCAGCAGCACGTGATCCACCGGGTTGTCGACGGTCAGAACCTCGAGGTCAACCCCCCGCCGGCCAAAGTCTTCGGTCCGGTCGAGGACCTCCTCGACGACCGCACGGCTCTCCTCCGTGCTGAGATCGTGGCGCCGCATCTTCCCGCCGCGTCCGGCGTAGGCAAGGTGGTAGACGCAGAGCCGATTGACCCCCTCGGCCTCCGCCAGCTCGAACACCTGACCAAGCTGATGACGGTTATTGGCGTGAACCGTGAACCTGACGCCCGTGCGAAGATCCGCGCCGCGCGCGGCGCGGATCCCGGCAACCGCGCCCTCGAACGCCCCGTGGCTACCGCGGAGCTTGTCGTTGAGAGGCCCGATGCCGTCGATGCTGATGCCAACATAAGAGAAGCCCGCGGCAACGATCGCCTTCGCGCTTACAGCATCGACCTGGGTCCCATTACTGGACAGCACAGTCCGCATTCCGAGATCCCGGGCGACCACCGCGAGATCGAGCAGATCCGGGCGCAGGAGCGGCTCCCCGCCGGAGAAGAGCACCGTCGGCACTTCGAACGCCGCCAGGTCCTCGAGCAACCGCCGTCCCTCCTGGTGAGTCAACTCCCCCTCGTAGTCGCGGTTGTGGGAGTCCGCGTAGCAGTGCCCGCAGTGCAGGTTGCAGCGCCGGGTCACGTTCCAGACGACGACCGGTTTCTTGTCCTCCGAGTAGTGGAGGAGATGGGCGGGGCCCGCACCACTACGGCGCCCGTATCGGAGCGCGTCCTGGGGGCCCACCTGCCCATTGAGCAGCCTGCTGACGCTCAGCACCCCACGATGCTGGAGCCAGATGGAAGTTATGCCATCGGCGGGGGCCCCGCCCCACTCGCGGGCTGCGACCGTGAGGAGCGAGGGCCGCGCCGCACGCCCGAGTTCGATCCAAGCTCACGAACCTGTGGTGCGCGGGCAGCTCGCTCCAGCTCGACGATCGACTCCTCGATGCCGTCGCGGAAGACATCGAGGTCGGGAACGGTGGCGCGGTCGGCGTTGAGGCCGAAGGTGACCTGCCCGTCGTAGCTGACGACGGCCACGCCGACCGCATGGCCGGCGAAGATCGG
This sequence comes from Solirubrobacterales bacterium, assembly GCA_049684635.1. GTDB lineage: Bacteria > Actinomycetota > Thermoleophilia > Solirubrobacterales > 70-9 > VRUE01. The sequence continues at coordinate 15,344 of JBAVGD010000069.1, forward strand.
CACGAGCGGCAGCACGCGACGCAGCGGGGCTCCACAGGCATACAACGCCATCTGTGGCCCCGGCACGTTGGTTACGGTGATGTTGAAGAGCCGGGGCGTAAACGCGTGCCGCGATACGAAGCTGTGGAGCAGCGGCGGCGCGACACCGGCGAGCTCCACAAGCGCCTCCGCACCCGCCGCCTGGTCACCGCTCTTTAGCTCCTCCGCTGCCGCCACCGTCTTGCGGTAGCGGCGCAGCGGATTGGGCTCGCCAACAGGCAGGTCGACGAAGAGCGAGGAGACACGGTTTCCCAGCGACAGCAGCTCGCTCTCCCGCCGCACACTGACCGGCACCATTACCCGAACGCTCTGCACCCGTGTGGTCTCACGGCGGTGCTCGAACAGCCTGTGCAAGCCGCCCGCCGTGGCGGCCAGGACGACGTCATTGACAGTCCCGCCCAGCCCTCGCTTGATCCGCTTCAGGTCCTCGAGCGGCGCGGTCACCGCGGCGAAGCGCCGCGTGCCGCCGATGCGAACGTTGAGGCTGGTGTGGGGCGCGCCGATCAGCTCGTCGCGGACCACCACCTCGGCCATTGCCCGCGACCGCGAAAGCGTTGACGCAAGTTTGTCGGGGTGCAGCGCCACATCCAGCCCGGCGCGAGCACCGCCGATGATCGCTCCCAGCCGCCCACGGCCCTCGCTTGGCGCAAGATCTCTGCTCCCGGCACCATTTCCGCTGCCACCGTTGGCGGCGGTCCGAAGTCCCTCCAGCGGCCCCGAAGAGCCAGGCGCCGGATACGGCTCGGCATCGAGGATCGCCGTCGCCACCCAGGAGCCGCTGATTCCGTCCACCAAGCTGTGGTGGACCTTGACCGCGAGCGCCCAGCCGCCATCCTCGAGCCCGTCGAGGAGCGTCATCTCCCAGAGCGCATTCGCGCGATCGAGGCGGTGGGAGTAAAAGTCGCCGAGCCAGTCCAGCAGCTCAGCCTCGCCCCCCGGCCAGGGCAGGGTCGCGTGCCGGACGTGATCGGCGATGTCAAAGCGCCTGTCGGGCTCCCAGCTCGGCCAAGAGAATCGCCCCGTGCGAGGCGAGGAGAGACGGCAACGAAAGCGTGGCATCAGCGAGAGGCGGTCCTCCAGCAACTCCCGCATGTGCTCCACCGACGGCGCACCTCCCTCGGGAAGAGCGTCGAAGACCATCGTCCAGCCGATGTGCATGTGGGCGGACTCGTCACCCTCCTCGAGCTCCAGAAAAGCCGCATCCAGCGGGGTCAGCGTCTCCCCCATATCGCAACCCTACGCTCGCCAGATCGCGGCGCAATCCGGGTGATATACGTATTCGTCGCCGCCGGCAGACACGATGCCGGACAGCTACCCCTCAGCGGTGAAGTAAACGCCCAACCGCCCCCATCAGCTCATCCACCCGCTGGTTGGGATCATCCGGAGCGCCGCCCTTGCCCTGCATGCAGTGGCGGGCGTGACCATCCAGAAGCGCCAGCGAGATCTTGTCCAGCGCGGCCTGCACCGCGTTGACCTGGGTCACCACGTCGATGCAGTAGCGATCCTCCTCGACCATCTTCGAGAGGCCGCGAACCTGCCCCTCGATCCTGGCAAGGCGCTTGAGAAGCTGATCCTTGGAAGCGGTGTACCCCCGGGTTGGGTCGTCTCCAGACATACCTGCAAGGTACCCCGCCGGGGTATACGAGTCAATCCGGGAGCCACTTCGCCAGGGGCCGCCCGACGTTTACTTCGTGCGGGCCGCCGCAACCGTCTGTCGCAGAGTCTCCCGTGCGTTGTAGCGGGGCCGCCAGGTCAGCTTGGCCCGCGCACGGGATGTGTCCATCAGCATCGGGCGGCGAGCCGCCTCGATCCAGGCTGCCTGGTTTGGCAGAAGCGGCAGCCTCGCGAGGGCCTCTGCGGTCGCGTCAACCGCGATTCCCGGAATCGGAATCGCGTGCCAGCCGAGCTCGTGGGCAAGCAAGGACACGGTCAGCCGGCCAGGACCGGCGAGGTTGTAG